>CAYWHQ010000084.1:0-9111 GCA_964457665.1 uncultured Prolixibacteraceae bacterium
GTTACCGTGCGGGTGACCTGCCTCATTCAGAATACCTCTTCAACCACTGCCTGACATTGCCCCTCTATCCGGAACTTCAGGACCAAGTGGTAAATTATATCATTGACCTCTTAAATTCGTATAGTTGAAAAATAAAACCGAAGTGCTTATCTTTCCCTTCGGAGGAAATGGAGTTGAAGCGGTGGATTGCCTCGATCCGGACCACTACCGCCTGATTGGCTTCATTGATGATGATACTTCCAGGAAAAAGGGAAACAACCTCGGATTTGAGGTATTTGGACGAGAAATTCTGACCCGGTACCCCGGTGCAAGGGTTCTGGCAGTACCCGGAAATGTTATGAATTTCAGCCTGCGAAAGGATCTGATCGGCGGGCTGAATATCAATGAAGAACGTTTTATTACAGTCATCCACCCGTCAGCATCCGTTTCCAGGCTTGCCAGAATAGGAAGAAATTGCCTCATCATGGCCGGGGTCGTTGTGACCTCAAACGCATTGATCGGCGACCATGTTTGTATTCTTCCCAATACAGTCATCCATCATGATACTTCAATCGGAAATTATTCCATCCTTGGATCAAACGTCACCGTTGCAGGATATGTGACCATCGGCGAATCATGCTATATCGGCAGCGGGAGCAGTATTATCAGCTATTGTTCTATCGGAATGGGCTCGCTGGCAGGGATGGGCTCCAATATACTCTCATCTTTTCCCGAACGTTCAAAAATAGCAGGAAATCCGTCAAGAATCATACCGTGGAAGGAGTAAACGTTTCAGTGGTCATCCCTTTTCTGAACGAAGAGGGGAACCTTGCGCCGTTGGTCGAAAGGTTCAATAATTTCTGCAGAATCCATCCTGAGATCGATCTTGAAGTAGTTTTTGTGGATGACGGATCTGCCGATGGTTCTGTTGCCGAGCTTCAATCCTGCCAACTGAGCTCCTTCCGGGGGAAGTTGGTAAGGTTATCCAGGAATTTTGGCTCTCATGCTGCTCTCAGGGCAGGAAACAGCATCGCTACCGGTTCATATATAGCCCTGACAACTGCTGACCATCAGGATCCTGTTGGGGTGATAGGAGATATGCTCCGGAAGGTGAACGAAGGAAATGAGATTGTCTGGGGTTACCGAAAGGTATCTCATATTCCTTTATGGAAGCGATTCGGTTCGTACCTTTACGCATGCCTCATGCGACGGTTCGCTGTCCCTGAATTTCCGGTTCAGGGAACCGACCTGGTCATGTACTCTCAAAGGGTTAAGCGATATCTGGATTTACAACCCGAATCGCACTCCTCTGTTTTTCTTCAGATCCTCAGCCTGGGTTTCCGGCAGACCTTTGTGGAGTATCGGCGGGGTGAGAGACTGAAAGGCAGGTCAAAGTGGAAATTCGGCGCAAAAATTAAGCTTCTGACAGATTCCTTTATCGCGTTTTCCTATTTCCCCATCAGACTGGTTTCGGTAACGGGAATGGTTATTTTTTTTGCCGGCATTGGCTGGACCACCTATATCGTAGCAAGAACATTGATCTACGATGATCTGATGATTGGCTGGCCTTTCATGATCTCAGTGCTGATGCTTGGATTCGGGCTGACCAACATTGGATTGGGTATTGTGGCTGAGTATCTCTGGAGAACCCTCGATGCATCCAGAAAGAGGCCGGTGTTTATCATTGACCAGGTTTTTGATATGGATTGGTCTGATTCTCAGGGAAGGACTGAAAAAGATGTATGACAAGGTTTCATCATGATGAACGACAATTTCGGAAAAAGAACGGAGCGTTCACCATTTCGCTAAAAAACTGGATAGAATAAGTATCTATGATCAGGATCCCTCTTGCAAGACCATTTCTTGATAGCTGCGAAATGCAGGCTGTTTCAGATGTAATCGGAACCGGGTGGATTACCCAGGGGCCCAGGGTGGAGGAGTTTGAAAAGCGGTTTGCCATATACACCGGAGCACCCTATGCTGTGGCGGTCGCCAACTGCACTGCGGCGCTTCATCTATCCCTGATCGTCGCGGGAGTTGAAAAGGGAGATGAAGTAATCTGCCCATCCCTGAGTTTTATTGCTACCGCCAATGCTATTGTTCACGCCGGCGGAACCCCTGTGTTCTCTGATGTGGATCCCGCAACACTGAATCTTGATCCTGCCGATGCCGTCAGGAGAATATCCCGAAAGACAAAAGTCATTTTACTGGTTCATCAGCTTGGAATGCCTGCCGATATTGCCGCTTTTCAGACACTTTGCCGTAATTCCCGCATTACACTGATTGAAGATGCTGCCTGTGCAATTGGTTCTGCCTTTCAGGGAATGAGGATCGGGGTCCATTCCGACCTTGTCTGCTTCTCGTTTCATCCAAGGAAAGTGATCTCCACCGGGGAAGGCGGGATGATCACCACCCGTTCGGAGGATCTTTTCCTGAGATTGAAAAGGCTGAGACATCAGGGAATGAGTATCGATGATCGTACCAGGCACCTTTCAGAAACACCCCTCTCCGAAGAGTATCCTGAGATCGGATACAACCATCGGATGACCGATCTTCAGGCGGCTATCGGGATCGTTCAACTGGAAAAGCTGAATGATATCCTGAAAGGAAGACGCAGGATCGCTCATAGATATCTGGAGGAATTGGGAAGTATTCCGTACGTTACTTTCCAGACAGAACGGGAAGGATGTATTTCGAACTACCAGTCTTTCGTGTTGTGTCTGACGGAAGATTCTCCGGTATCCAGAAATGAACTGATGAGCAGACTTCTCAAGGAGGGAATAGCAACCCGGCGCGGTGTGATGGCCATTCACCGTGAACAGCCTTACAGAACAGCCATCGGTTCGGATTCACTCCCGGTAACGGAAGCTATTGCTGACCGGAGCCTTGTTATTCCGATTTTTATACCCATGCAGGACCAGGAGATCAATCACGTGACCAGTGCAATTAAAAGAATTTTTGCGGATCACCTGTAATGGATGACAGCCTTTCCGGATTCGGCTTCAAACATGGCATAGTACACCCCTTTGACCATCTCCTTAACCAGAACCTGCACAGTTCCGTTTACACGGATCTCCGAAACATTCTGGTTCTGAAAGGACCATGGAACCATACACATCAATCCGGAGATTCCTTGCTCTTTATGGATGTCGAAGGTAAGGAGGCTTTTTTTCCAGGTGACCCCGGAGAAGGAAGAACGCGATCGAAACAGGTAAAAATCGCTAACCTCCCGGGCAGTCATGAAAGGGATCTGAGATTGCACCTCTTCCAGAACCCTGGTCTTGCTCTTCCGGAATTCATTCTTCCATCGGTAAGGATGAATAACGACATGGATCACCGAATAGGCATCTCCCTTAAGACTTCTGTCGACGAGCAGGCGTAAAGGGGTTGCAATCCCGTCAACTGATCTGTTCTCCCATTGATCATCAGGGATCTGGACCACCGACTGCCATATGTTCAGGACCTTCCCGCGATAATCAAAAAAACGCATCGGGATTCCGCTGCCGTTAAAGTGACCTGGAGGTCCAAGGAACTTTGGGTAATTAACGGAACCGTAGTCTGCATGATAATAATTGGCATCTAAATTAATCCCGTGTTTTGCTTCAATGATGGCTTGCGCTACCGGGTCAGGCGATACCCCGTCTTTGTTTTCAGTGCACCAGGTCACCCAGTGGTTTCTGATCGTCCTCATCTCGAGATTATAGACCGACCTGAGATTTTCTTTCATCCTTTTTGTCAGATATTCGGTTCTTGAAAAACCCGGATGGTTCGGATTATCGGGATTACTTGTAACATTGACGTGCCCTGAAACTTCAAAACCCATATCGGTCAATGCACGAACAAATGCAGGGGAGTATTTCCGCTCCATGGGAGGCGTTCCCGGATCTATCAGATAAAGGGTCATCCGTGCTCCGATCGAAAATATATCAACAGCCATTTTCATGATTGCTGAAGAATCGGAATCCTCTCCATCCCCGGAAAGGATGGCCATCCCATGCCTGCCATCCTTAAAGTACCAGAAATGGGGTAAAGGACCGGTTGTTTCGGTGAGTTTCCCGATAGCGTGAGTCAGGAGCTGCATCTGTTCATCTGCTTGATTGATGTTGTTGAGTGTGGTATCAATCCATCCGTTCACGAACATGTCAGTCGCTCTCTGGCCGTTAAACCCATCGTAATTAGTGCCGGCCATTGAGGGATTTCCCTGTCTGAGGCTTACAATCGTTTCAGCAAGGTTATATGCGTATGCAACCACCTGACCTTTTCCTGACGTACAATATGTAATTGCAGGAAAACCTGAATCGTGGCCTGTCTCATCACAAAATAATGCTATTGCAGTTGCATAATTCAGAAAGTATTTACTGCTATGCCCGAAACACTGGATCGGGCGGTTTGTAATACCAGATCCGAAAACGGTTCCCGGTACACTGAAATAGGTTCTCTGAAATTCTTTTCTTTGGTTATTGTTTGCACCATCATTGTACCTCTGCCTCTCTTGTTTATGTTCATTAACCGGAGTCAATCCGCATAGGGAGAGCAGTTTTTCATCAGGCTGGAAGGTGATAAGGTTTCCGCCACGTTGGACATAATCTATGATAATATTTGCCTGCATTGCTGTAAGAGGTCCATTTCCGAGAATGACTAACGGAAATCTTTTCATCCTTATAGAGGAAATGCCGGCCTGTGAAATCGTGTCAAACAGATTAAAACCCTCGGCCAGAAGAATCTCCGTCAGATATTCATTATACCATCTGATATTTCCAACCACCAGGATCGGTTTGCCCTGACTTTTCAGATCATGGCCGGGAAGAAATGTAATCACAAATACAAGGACCATCAGATTCTTTATCATCTTTTCTGTTATATTTATAAAACATTTACGATCGTCAGACTGTCAGAACTTTTAATTGGTTCCGGTAAAACCATTAACTGCTGAGTTATCTTCACTGGTCGTTGATCAGAAAATCACCACTGACGGTGAGCGACCTGCCCGGCTCTATGGTCAGGGATGCGTTGTGTCCGATGGTGATCCCGCCACAGGTTAGCCCGTCGGTTTTAACCACGGGGAAATTTCCCACGCCGGGGGGGATCAGTACCTTTTCGGCAGAGGGAACTCCTGAAGGGATCCAGTTGGAGGGATCATTCCAGTCGGTGCTCTGGTTGCCGCTCCAGACTTTCCCGTAGATGGTTCCCGCGGCAGTTGTACCCTGCCTGAGTAAAATCTCATTTTTGGGGTCAAACTGACAGGAGTTTACCGCTTTACTGAAGGTCCAGTGGAATTCGCGGTTATTGAAGGTATGATCCACGCGGATGGTGGTATCGCTGGCATCGGCAAACAGGACTTTAATCTCGACCGGCATCCGGAAGAAGGCGGGATTCGACTGGGTTTGTTTTGCCAGGAAGCTGAGCGTCCATTTTCCGTTTCCCAGAGCCGTGATCTGAAAAAGGTTCTGATAAACAGGATGATTGGGGAGAAAAATCCACTGGTCGAAAAACCAATGCAGATCCTGAGCTGTGGTCTGATTGACATGGTGGATGAAATCGCTGATGACGGCCGAGCGGAAGCGCAGGGTGGTATCGGCGCAATAATTACGGATGGACTGGAAGAAGAGCGAATCGCCGGTGACGTAACGGAGCATATGGAGCACACATGATCCTTTGCAATAGGTAACCGCGGTGTTGAAAAGGATATTGACGGGTGGCGTGGTGGCGGCCCATGATGGGTTGGAGATCGCCCAACCTGGATTATTGTTGAGATAGCAGTTGGCATCGTCAACCATGTAGTTCTTATAGGTGGTATATCCCGATTTGTGTTCCCACCAATGGTTCTCTGTCCAGGTGGCGAACCCTTCGTTGAGCCAGATATCGGCCCAGGTAGCACAGGTGATCATATCCCCGAACCACTGGTGGGCATATTCATGGGCGATGAGCCATTCGCTCCAGCAGTTGGGGCAGAGGCTGGTCAGGGTCTGGTTTTCCATACCGCCCCAGGGAAACTGGCTGTTTAACGTGGCAAAACCGTTCTTCTGGAACGGATGTTCGCAAAACTGCTGGGAGAAAAAAGTCGTCATGGCGCCGATGACTGATTTGATAGCCGATGGATTTTCGCCGGGGTTGTAATAGAACCGGATGGGGATGCTGTCGGAGGGATTGCTGATTTTATTCCACCACACAATGTCGAGGTTGTAATTCACCTTCGAGGTGATTACCACGAGGTAGGTGGCCACGTTATGGCTGCTGACCCAGCGATAGGTCAGGGTGTCGCCCGCGACCGACGAGTCAGCCAGCGCGCCATTCGATCCCATCCGGGCATTGGCCGGGACCCGTGCTGTAATGTCCGTCAATGCCTTATCGGAAGGTTTATCATAGCAGGGGAACCATTTCCGGGCGCCCTCCGGCTCGCAGTCGGTGAAGACCATCCCTCCGGAGGCATAAAAAGCCCCGTCGGCGACATCCAGATGGCGGTAGCAGATCAGCGCCTCGGCCACCTCTCCCGGTAAATAGGCGCGGTCGAGCTGGATGGTCAGCAGATTCGTTGAATGGGTGAACGATACACCTGCAAGTTTTACCGAATCGATCGCCAGGGAGGTGGAAACTGCGTGCAGCGTGATGCTGTTCAGCGCAGAATCTGCCCTGAACCGGATAAGGCAGGTACCTCTGAAACTTTTCGGCCAGGGTGCTTGATGGCATTGGTAGAGCCAGAGGTCAAGGGTGTATTTGAGGACATCGAAGGGGTGGGGTGTTACGGTCTCCTCGTTCCCGGGTAAGATCAGCGCACGCGTCTGCTGCATCTTTTTCTCCGAACAGAAATGCCGGTCACCCTGCACAAAAGGATCCTGTGCGTTTCCAGCATACATGATGATCATGCAAAAATAAAAGATCAGGGACCTGTTGCCCATACACCCGGATGATCGGTTTTCTGATACAAAGATATGATAGAAAACCATCGGGAATATTATCCTGTCTGCAATGACACCATAGGCACACTTACCCGAAAAAATGGCACACTTACGAAAAAAATGAACACATTTGCTTCGGATGATGTTGTATGTAGTAATATTGCTATATCTTTGCATCGAAATTAAAAATCAGTCTAAATAAAAACAAGATATCGCCATGAAAAAGTTGATCCTAGTAGTTAGCGCGGGCCTGATTATCCTGGCCTCCTGCAAGAAAGAGGAGAAAGTTGCCCCCACACCGCAGACCCCTGCCACCATGGACCAGCTCCAGGTTCCTTCCGATTTTCAGTGGAGGACAACCGGGGAGTATATGCTTACCCTCTCCGGGCCGGTCACAAGCCTTGTTGAAGCAGTCTCCGAAAGCGGTGTAGTTTACCAGCGTGCCTATATTATTAAAGGTAAACCACTGGTGATGAAACTTTCTCTTCCTTCCTACGAGAAGGTTGTATACATCCGGTACCTCGGTCAGAATGTGGAGATCAAACTGACCGCACCAGCACTCCAATACATGTTCAATTAGTTATTTTTTTAATATCGTAACACAACAAGCGATGAAAAAGCCACATATTCTTTCCATAATACCTGCATTGGCGCTGACGGCAATGTTCCTGATTGCACAGGGCGTTAGCGCCCAATCGTTCATTCTCGATATTCAGTCCAATGCAATGAGTTTCACGAATGCCCAGCGCACGGTGGTATTCGACGCCGGTAACAGCGGAACCAATGCAGGTTCCATTCACAAATACAGCAATGTGATCACCAAGAATGGCATTACGGTTTACGCTCTTCTGACCATTCTGGAGAAGAACAATGCTTTCATCACCAATTTTGACGACGATGTGCTGACGGGCGATCCGCTGCGTTTCCAGCCAAGGATCGGTTCCGGTTCCGGTGGCGGACATATTCTCTATCAGCTCGAGTTCTTCAATTCAGCCGATGATGTACCGGTGTTTATCTATAATTATTATCTCACCGGTGTAGATATCGATGGAGACGGAGCCAGCAAGATTGAATATCTGGAGGTGGGTGGTTATGCCAGCTACACGGTAGATGCTTCGACCGGTCTGACCATTACGAGCAATCCGGTTACCGGCCGTACCAGGTTTCTGGGAATACTGCCAGCCCTTTCAGGCGTTACATTCGACAACACCGCATCCTTCATTGCAAACTACACCAATCCCAATAACAAGATCACCTTCCTGCTTGGACAGGTAATTGAGAATTCTGAAAGATTCTATTCGGTTCAGCTCGGCCAGGTTGGGGGAGTGTTCGACAATCCCAATAACTTCAACAATCCCCTTCCGGTAGCGGTGGATGACTACGGAACGCCGGTGAACAGCTCGACGGGAGGCACTTCGGTTCCCAACGTGCTGACCAACGATCTGTATAACGGCTCGCCGGTTGTACCGGGAGATGTTACCATAAGCCTCGTTACACCCGCCTCTGACCCCGGTATTGTTCTGAACACCGGAACGGGCGAAGTTACCGTGGCCCCGGGTACACCTTCAGGTCTCTATACACTGGTATACCAGATCTGTATGGTGGCCAGTCCTTCCGATTGCGATGTCGCGACAGTTTTTGTTGAGGTAACCAACGCAGATCTTGCCATCCTGAAAACGGTAACGCCCGGCGTTGCAATCCCGGGTATGGGAGTCTCCTACACCATCACCGTTACAAACAACGGCCCCACCAAAGCCTATGACGTGGAAGTGGAGGATCTCCTTTCGGCCAATCTGACTCTTGTGAGCGCTACTCCCTCCACCGGCAGCTGGACAGCCCCGACATGGACCATTGGTACCATGCTGAACGGCGCCGTGGAAACCCTCACCATCGTGGCAACCACCGATCCGGTTTACACCGGGATCATACCAAATACCGCCACCGTCAGCTCCACGACCGAGGATCCGAATCTTGCCAACAATACCTCTGCTGTTAACCTGACCGTCAACCCGCCGACACCGGTTATCAATTACTATCCGGCCGGTGGTTTTGGTTCACTCGGATTTGAGGATTTGTGGCCTGGCAAGGGAGATTACGATTTCAATGATATCGTGGTCGATTATCAGTTCAAGATCACCTCCACACCCTTCAATTACGTGGAGAAGGTGGAAGCCACCTTTATCCTGCGCGCATCCGGAGCATACCTGCGGAATGGATTCGGATTCCAGCTCTCCGG
>CAYWHQ010000085.1:0-9109 GCA_964457665.1 uncultured Prolixibacteraceae bacterium
AACGGGCACTGGTGAAGGCTGAAGAGAGCGACAGGCTTAAATCGGCTTTTCTTGCCAACATGAGCCACGAGATCCGCACCCCCATGAATGCCATCATAGGATTCTCTTCACTGCTGACCGATACGGATCTCAGTCTGGAGGAGCGGAAACGATATATCACGCTCATCAGGAACCGTTCCGACGACCTGTTGCATCTCATCAATAATATCCTCGACATTTCCAGGATTGAGTCGGGAACCTATACTGTGATAAGGAGGGAGGTTAACCTGCGGGAATTTATCATGGAACTTGAAGTATATTACCGCGACAAACTTGAAAAGACCGGGAAGAATGCGATTCAGCTCGTTAGTGAAATCCCTGAAGATGACAGTAAGCATACCATTGTAACCGAACCATATATCCTCAGGCAGGTCTTTACCAACCTGATCGACAATGCCATCAAATACACCGCACAGGGATTGGTAACATTCGGGTACAACCTGACTGAACATGGTTTTATCACGGGTTTTGTCAGAGATACCGGCACCGGGATCGCTCCGGAACATCAGCAGATGATCTTTGAGCATTTCAGACAGTCGGACCGTAACGATCAGCATCAGTTTGGGGGAACCGGTCTGGGCCTGTCCATCTGCAGGGGAACCCTGACTGTGATCGGGGGCGATATCCGGGTTGAATCGGAACCTGGCATAGGAAGTGTATTCACTTTCCGGATTCCCTGTGAACCGGTGTTACCGGATCGCCCGGTAACAAGACCGGACGACAGGGCGTCGGATGCATGGCTGCTCTATGATTTTAAGGGCAGGAATATCCTGCTGGTGGAGGATGATCCTGCCAATCTTGAATATCTGGAAATTATGCTGAAAAAATCCGGGATTTCTGTTGAGTCGGCCATGAGCGCCGCATCGTTGCGTACGCTGATTCCCGAGCTCTATCGTTTCGATGCAGTGCTTCTCGATGTGCGGCTCCCCGATGGTGACGGCCGTACCCTGGCCGCCGAGATCAGAGGATTCTATCCCGACCTGCCGCTTATCGCCCAAACTGCTTTCGCCATGCCTTCAGATGTCCGGAAGAGCATGGAAGCGGGTTTCAGCGCCCATCTTTCAAAACCTTTAAAAAGAGACACTTTGCTCCAGGAATTATACCATCTTTTTAATCCGGGATCCGGCTGAAAAGACTGAAATATTTCATCAGCTTCTGGTATTGAACAGTATCGCCGCTATCACGCCGGGAACCCATCCGCAAAGCGTCAGCAGAAACACCAGAAGGATGGCGCCGCAACCCCTGTCCAGTACCGCCAGGGGAGGGAAGAGGATACACAGGATAACTCTGAAACAGCCCATTTTTTTAGGATCAGTCATTACGACGCTTGCCAGGATAAATGGTTACACTGCATAACAACCCACAAGCAATACCTTTCTTTCAGCCTGATCTGGTGCGCCGTCATGAATTTGTCGGGTTTTTTAAATAATATTTGGCTTTGGGCTGAATATTTCACAATTTTGTACAATGAAGATGTCCGGCTCCCTTTTGTGCCTGAACCGTTACTCAGGGCAGATAAGTTTTTCGCTCTTGCTCCTGATGGGTCTGATACCGAACATCACAGCCTGGTCAGTACAGGTCGATACGGCTCTGATCAGGAAACTGGTGACGGAAGGGAAACAATTACTGGCAACGGATGAGCAAACAGCACAGCGTCGCTTCCTCCATGCATACCGGATCGCCGATTCCGTGAAATACCTCGACGACCTGGTGGTGTATGCCATGACCGAACTTGCCACCTATGCTACCTACCACGGGAAACTCGACTCGGCCACCAGCCTGTCGATTGCCGCCCTGAAATATTATTCAGCGAAACAGGATACAGTTGAAATGGCAAAGTTGCAGTCGAGGATCGGCGATATTCTCAGAGCCAACGGTATGTATGGGGTGAGTTACGGGTATTTTAACAGCGCCAGGGCCTTGGCTTTGGCGGTACGCGACAGCACGCTGCTGGCGCTGGTATACAACCGGATCGCCGCTTGTTTTTACGAGGATGAACAGATGCCGCAGGACAGCGCAGATAAATATGCCACCCTGTCGCTCGAGATATCCCGGAAACTGAATCAGCCCAAACGGATCTTCAATAACCTGAACATACTCGGATCGATCGCCTCAAGACAAAATAATTACCAGAAGGCGCTGACTCTCTACAACGAGGCGCTGGTCATCCTGCTGGTAGTCGCCCCTCAGGAACAGCCGCTCATCCTCTCCAATATGGCCTATAACTACAGGATGCTGGGCGATTTTGACAAAGCTGAGGAGTTAAGCCTGCGCGCCTACGAGCTGGCAGAGAAGTACGAGATACCCCAGTATATCTTTATGGCGAGTCTGAACCTCGAACAGGTATACCGGTTAAAAGGAGACTACAAACGTGCCCATCACTTCCTCCGTATATGTACACAAATAGAGTCGCAGATGGTCAATCAGCGGGTAATGGTACAGTTACAGGATTTCAACTACCGGTCGGAAATGGAGAAGCAGGCCAATGAAAACCGGCGGCTCGAGTATGAACGCCAGATTACCAGGAACCGAATGTATGCCCTGCTTTTTCTTTCGGCTTTGCTCTTTTTCATGCTGGTGGTAGTCGGATTCTTCCTCTATTACCAAAGCAGGCAACGGAAGAAGATCAACGAGATCAACGAAAAACTGAATCAGTCGAACATGGTACTCCACCGGTTCATCTCGATCCTGGCACATGACCTCCGGTCACCATTCAACGCGATACTCGGATTCACCGATATGTTGTACGAGGATATCGACCGGCTTGAAAGCGAACACCGTGTTGCGGTTGAAAGTCTTCGCCATTCAGGCAGGTCAACATATGCTTTGCTCGAACGATTACTTGAGTGGTCAAGACTGCAATCGGGTTCGATCACTGCCAACAAGTCATCCTTTCTGTTGAACAAAGAGGTGGAGGAGATATTAACCCTGCTCTCCCCCGCAGCTGCAGCCAAGCAGATCAGTCTTGCTTTCAATCCCGGCGATCAGGTGACCCTCCTGGCCGATCCTGAAATGATCTCCACTGTGATCCGGAACCTTGTTTCCAACGCCGTCAAATTCACCCCTTCGGGAGGCAGTGTTACGGTTTCGGCCGGAAAGGAGGGAGGCTTTGCGATCCTTACTGTGTCCGACACCGGCGTCGGGATCAGCCCAAAAGATACTGTAAGGCTTTTCCGCCTGGAGGAGAACTATAAATCGAAGGGAACTGCGGGCGAGACCGGGACAGGTCTCGGCCTTATCCTGTGCAGGGATTACGTGGTGCTTCACGGGGGAACGATCCGGGTGGATAGCGAACCTGGCACAGGTACCACATTTATCGTAAAGCTGCCGCTTCAGGAAGAGCGCTCAGCATCCTCAGATAGAACAACCTTAAACCAATAATTCAATATGAAAAAGCAACTGATCATTACATTGCTTCTGTTCATTCCTGCGATCCAGGGGATGCCTCAGAAGGTGGAACTCACCGGGTTCGGAGGGTATGTCTTCGCCAGCAGGATGGAATCATCCGACGGATATATCCGTTTCCGAGACAATGCCTTGTACGGAGGACAACTCTCTGTGGCTGTCAGCCGGGTCATGGATATTGATCTCATCTATACCCGCAGCGATACACGTGCCGAGTATTATGGCTACTTAAACTTTTACGAGGAGATACCTTTGAGCATCAACTATATGCACATCGGGTTCACCAAGAACTTCAGGGTCAATCCCATGGTTTCGCCCTATTTCGGTCTCAACATCGGTGCCTGCGTAATGGCTCCCAAGGATGATTATCTTGATTCGTGGTTTCTCTCCGCCGGGTTGAATGCCGGGGCCAAAATATACTTCAGCAAAAGGATCGGACTGAAACTGCAGGCTCAGGCTTTGATGCCAATTCAGGGAGCAGGATTTTCCATCTTTGTAGGATCCGGAGGCTCCGGCGGAGGCGTTTCGGTTTACTCCTCCATGGTCCAGTTTGGCTTTACCGGTGGACTGGTGTTCCGTCTCGGTCATATCAATCAATAGTAATCATTTTTAAAAATAATTTATATGAAAAACCTGAAAATCATCCTTCTGCCGGCAGTCATATTTATCCTGGCAGCATGTACCAAATACCCGCCGGCCGATTCGCGTATGCTGGAGGATCTGGCAGTGCTTACCCAGTATGACGTAAATACCGATTTCGGCCAGTACCACACCTTCGCGATCGTCGATTCCATCGCCTATATCTCCGACAAGGACAGCGGAAGATATCTTGACGATAATGCGCGCGCACTCCTCAACAGGATCAGTCTGAATATGATTAACCGGGGATACCTTAAAGTGTCGAAAGACGATGATCCCGATTTCGGTATCAATGTTTCGGCGATCAAGATACTGAATGTCACGGCCTATTATCCAGGCTGGTACTGGGGTTATCCCGGCTACTATCCTCCCTACTGGTGGGGTTACGGGGGCGGATATTATTATCCCTATTATCCTGTTTATTACACGGCATATGCTTCAGGGACCCTTATTCTTGACATGATCAATTTCAAAAAGAAGACCACGGATGAGAAATACCCCATTGTCTGGAATGCCTTTATCCGCGGACTGCTTACCGGCGACCATACCCTGGGTGAACTTGAATCATCCATCGACCAGGCATTCACTCAGACACCGGCGATCCGGTCGCAAGTCAACTAACCAGTAATAACCAGAGACATGAAAAAGATTTTTATCGTTGCAGCGATATGTATCCTGGGTGTGTCGGTGACACAGGCTCAGGAAGGTAAGGTTCAGGGTTTTAAACCGTCATCCTATTATAATTTCTCATGGAATACGACCATCACCATTGGTGATTTCAATAAATGGGTCGGTAATGCCAGCCCGGCCGGATTCAATTTCGGGGGCAGGTATTTTATTGCCGGGACCAATTTCGCCGCAGGATTTAATATTCAGTGGCAGCGGGTCTGGCAGAACTACGGGCGGCAGACATTTTATGGTGACAACGGCCTGGCGCTTACCGCAATGAATTACCGTTTTACCTGGATGGTGCCCTTTCAGGCGGCGATTGATTATTACTTCATCCCTTCAGGCCTGATCAGCCCTTACATAGGACTCGGGATCGGCGGAGATTATATGGAACACCACCTGCTTATCCAGGAGTACGATATCTATGAGGAGACATGGGATTTCTCGCTGACGCCGGAAGTTGGAGCGCTGATCAAATTCGGGTATTACAGTCAGTGGGGCGCCCAGGTGGCATTCAATTACAAGTGGACGACCAACAGGATAGATATTTACAGCCACCAGAAATCTGATCATCTTTCCATGCTTAATCTGAGGATAGGATTATGTTACATCATAAGATAAAGATCTCACTCTTCACGCTCTGGATGCTGGTTCCGGCGGCTCATATGGCAGCGGGAAACTGGCCGAAGGAGATTCGAAGCGACAGGGCGACCATCGTAGTCTATCAGCCTCAGCCCGACTCACTTAGGGGAGATCATCTCTTTGCACGGGCTGCGGTATCCGTTACCACCCCCCGGTCAAAGGACCCTGTTTTTGGCGCCATCTGGACCGACGCCCGGTTCAGCACCGACCGTCAGACAGGTGCCTGTGCCATCTCGGAGATCAAGGTCCGGAATGTCCGTTTTCCGGGCATCGATACGATCGATCCGGCAAAGGTGGAGCGATTCAAAATGCTGATAGAAGAGGAGTCTGCTTCATGGAACCTCTCTTTTTCAATGGAAGAACTCAAGGCTACCCTGGCGATGTCCGATGCAGCGATCACTACATCCGCCAACATGAAGAACGATCCTCCGGAGATCCTTTTTGTCAGGAAACCTTCCATTCTGTTGATTTTCGACGGAGATCCGGTGGCGAGGGAGGTGGAAAACGCCGGGGTGAAAAGGATCATCAACACTCCGTTCCTTGTTTTGCAGGATGAACAGGATAAACAGTACTATCTTTATGGAAATACCCTGTGGTACAAGTCGCCGGACCCGGTAAAGTCGCCCTGGGTTAAGATCTCTACGCCCTCTCAGGCCGTATCCCGGTACGTTGCCTCGCTTCAGCAACAGATGCAGCAGTCGGGTACCCTGCCTGATCCCTCTTCCGCGAAACAACAAAGTAACGGGAATCAGTCAGTCCCTGATGTCATCGTTCGGACGAAACCGGCTGAACTGCTGCAAACCGAAGGGGATCCGAAGTTTGCCCCCATTCAGGGCACGCAACTGCTTTATGTGACCAATACCGGGAATGATATTTTCATGACGATCGACGATAACCAGTATTACATCCTCCTGTCGGGAAGGTGGTACCGCTCAGGCGCAATGACCGGCCCCTGGCGTTACGTGGAATCCGGTAAGTTACCCGGCGACTTCTCCAGGATACCCGAGGGTTCGGAGAAGGATGCCGTGCTGGCGAGTGTTCCGGGTACGCAGGCGGCGAAAGAGGCGGTGATGGATGCACAGATTCCGCAGACAGCTACCGTAAACAGGGCTACAGCCCACTGCACGGTGAAATGGGATGGCGATCCGAAATTCGAAAAGATCAGCGGAACAGAACTGGCACGGGGATTGAATACCTCCTCAACGGTTCTGCTTTACCGGAACACCTATTACGTATGCGACAACGCCGTATGGTTTACCGGCACACGCCCCGAAGGCCCCTGGGAGGTTGCCATATCTGTACCTGATGAGGTGAGTAAGATACCTCCTGACAATCCTGCATACAATGTAAAGTATGTATACATTTACGACGTGCAGCCTGATGTGATTTATGTCGGGTACACCCCGGGTTATATGGGTTGCTATGTATACGGCCCTACGGTGGTGTACGGTACCGGGTATATCTATCCGGCCTTCTATGGACCCTATTACTATCCCCGGCCGGTAACTTTCGGATTCAGTATGCATTACAACCCGTGGTACGGATGGAGCATGGGTTTTTCAATGTCGGTCGGATTCTTTACCTTCAGTATCAGAGGGCCGGCAGGTTATCCCGGCGGCTGGTGGGGCCCCCCTGTCTATCGTCCCCCTTACCGTCCCCCATACAGCCATTACTACGGTCCACGCGCCCCGGTGTACCGTGGTGGAGGAAATACCATCAATATCGACAACAGCAGGAATATCTATGTAAACCGGGGCGACGGAAGTTCGCGGCCGGTGACGGCTGCCCGTACGACGGGTCAGCAGAACAACGTGTACACCGACCGCAATGGCAATGTTTACCGTAACCAGAATGGCAACTGGCAGCAGAATCAGGGTGGAAACTGGCAGAACCGGTCGCAGGGAGGTGGATTCAACGCGGACGAAATGAACCGGCAGAGCCAGGCCCGTGACCGGGGTACCCAGGGCGCTCAGAACAGAAGCAGTGTGCAGTCTGGTCCGGCAGGACGGTCACCCGGAATGGGAACCGGAGGTGCGCGGGGAGGCGCCCCGGGTGGCAGGAGAAAGTAGTTTCGTATTATGAGTAGTAGTTTCTTTTCAAGTAAATGAACAGGATATGGAGGCCCCTGATTCTATGACCGGCTGGTATCGGATAGTCTTCGATAATGCTCCGGTCGGTATGTTGCTTTGCAGGTTAAATGGCACAATTCTGGAAGCCAATTCATTTATCTGTTCGCTGGTCGGTTTTTCCAAAGATCAGCTGATAGGTACGAACATCACTGCCCTGCTGGACAAGGCCGAGTTAAAACGAATGCCGCTCCGCGAGAGGGAACTGAAGGAGACGGGGGAGGTGATCACCAGGCGTCATTTTAAACATGCATCAGGTGAATCCAGGTATCTGGAGATTGATACAAAACTTCTGAGCGGCGGAATAGCTCTTGTAACTGTGAGTGATATCACAGTGAAACTGAAGCTGGAGCGGGAGAACCGGTTCCATTCCATGCTGCTTCACCAGATCAGCGACAGGATCACCGCCACCGACCTTGAGGGCAATATCCTCTATGTCAACCAGGCTGAGGAGAGGATGCTCAAAAGGCCTGCCGGCGAGTTTATCGGGAAAACGGTCAGGCTTTACGGTGACGATCCGGCGCGGGGAGCCACCCAGGAGGAGATCATCCGGCGTACCCGGGAGGAGGGAGAATGGAGCGGCGAGGTAGTGAATTTCGACACGGGAGGCGGCGAACATATTGTAAGATGCAGGACTTCACTGATCTATGACGAGGAAGGAAAACCAGTCATGATGGTGGGGATAGGAACGGATATCACTTCTGAAAAAGCCAGGGAGGACGACGCCCACATGATGGCGGAGATGCTGGATGCTGCGCCAGGCGGGATCACCGTTCATGGTTTTGACGGCAGGTTCTATTACTCAAACCGGAAAAATCTTGAGATGCACGGTTATACCATGGAGGAGTTTCTGAACCTGCCGCTGGATAAACTGGATGTGCCCGAAAGCGCCTCGATGATTGAAGCAAGGATAGAAAAGATCCGAACGCAGGGATCCGCATCCTTTACGGTCCAGCATTATACCCGCGACGGCGGTGTGATCCCTCTGGAGATCTTTGTCAAACAGGTTGTATGGAAGGGAAAACCTGCCCTGCTCAGTATCGCTACCGATATCACCGAACGCCTCAGGGTGGAGGAACAATTGCGCAACAGCGAAGAACGCTTCCGTCTGGCCTTTGTGACAAGCCCCGACTCCATCAATATCAATGAAATGGGCTCCGGGAAGTACGTGGAGGTCAATGATGGTTTTCTGAAAATGACCGGTTACACCAGAGAAGAGGTGATCGGTAAAACATCCCTGGATCTTGGTATATGGGCAAATCTCGATGACCGGAAAAGGTTGACCGGCATCCTTTCCAGAGAGGGTCAGGTCATCAATCTGGAAGCTCCTTTCCGCTTCAGGAACGGTGAAATACATACTGGTCTTATGTCGGCCTCAGTCATTCAGCTGAACGGTAAACCCCACATCATCTCCATCACAAGGGATATTGAACTGATCAAGCAGACCCAGTTGGAACTCGAGAAGGCCAGGGATCAGGCGGAAGAGGCTTCCCGGCTGAAAACGGCCTTTCTGAACAATATATCACATGAAGTGCGTACTCCGATGAATGCCATTCTCGGCTTTTCAGACCTGCTGCAGGCTGAAGACC
>CAYWHQ010000086.1:0-9066 GCA_964457665.1 uncultured Prolixibacteraceae bacterium
CCGATCCTTGCCAGATCCCTGGCAGCTTCAGCGGTGCCAATATTTCCGACAATCAATTCGACTCCGGGATATGCCTTTTTGACCTTTCCGGCCATCTCCATTACTCCTTTCGAGTGCCCGTGCGCCGTGTCGATCACAATGGCATCGACGCTTTCCCTGACCAGGGCGGCAACACGTTCAAGTGTATCGGATGCAATACCGATGGCTGCAGCCACCCGAAGACGACCGAGTGAATCTTTACAGGAGTTCGGTCTGGCCTTCACTTTGATGATATCCTTGTAGGTAATCAGGCCAACGAGCTTGTTATGCTTATCGACTACCGGTAGTTTTTCGATCTTATGCTGCTGAAGGATCTGTTCGGCCTTTTCGAAGGAGGTGAATTCAGTGATGGTGATTACATCGCGGGTCATGACCTCCGCTACAGGGCGTGACATATCACGTTCGAACCTGAGGTCCCGGTTGGTGACAATGCCCACCAGTTCATGATGTTCATTGGTGACCGGTATGCCACCGATACCGTGTTCTTTCATCATTTCCAGCGCATCGCCGACCAGGGCATGCTGCTCCAGAGTTACCGGGTCGAGTATCATTCCGTTCTCAGCCCTCTTTACCTTCCTTACCTGGAGTGCCTGGGCTTCGATGGTCATGTTTTTATGCAGAACCCCGATACCGCCCTCCTGTGCTATGGCAATTGCCATGCGCGACTCTGTCACTGTATCCATCGCGGCCGACACAATCGGTATATTGAGCCGGATATTCAATGAAAGCCTGGATGAAACATCCACATCCCTCGGCAGAACCTCTGTATATGAAGGAACAAGGAGCACGTCGTCATAGGTAAGCCCCTCACCGTGAAACTTATCAGGATGGTTGGTCATAGGCTACTGATTAGGGGTGCAAATGTACCAAAAAGCATTGATATTATATAACTGCTCCGTGACGGAAATAGTATGTAACTTTGTCCGGCTATGGCAATCCGAAAATACATCATCGCTCCCATCGCCATGCTCGAGGAATCGGGCAGGATGGGAGGTATTCTGCTGGTGGCGGCCACGATACTCTCACTCACTTTTGCCAACTCCGAATCCGGTGACACCTATCTGAAGCTCTGGAACCAGGAGATCGGATTCTCGTTCCTGCAAAAATCAATCCTCCATTGGATCAACGATGCCCTGATGCCATTGTTCTTTCTTCTGGTCGGCCTGGAGATCAAACGCGAACTCACCCAGGGCGAACTGTCGGGTGTCAGGCAGGCCATGCTGCCTGTCGCTGCAGCCGTCGGCGGCATTGTTGTCCCTGCGCTCATTTATTTCGCATTGAATGTATCGGAACCTGGCACTCTTCGCGGTTGGGCCATTCCGACTGCCACTGATATCGCATTCTCCCTGGGGCTGCTCTCCCTGCTGGGTTCACGGGTTCCATTCCAGCTGAAGGTCTTCCTCACCGCGCTGGCCATCATCGATGATCTGGGCGCCATTCTGATCATCGCGATATTTTACACAGCATCGCTTCAAACCGACATGCTTCTTTACGCCGGTCTGACCTTTGCGGGTATCGCCATCCTGAGCCGTTTCAGGATCCAGCATGGCTGGGTCTACATGGTCCTGGGTGTGATCCTGTGGTACTTTGTTCTAAAATCGGGGGTACATGCAACCATTGCCGGAGTTCTCATCGCCGCGATCATCCCCCGTGAACTTGACGAAGGGCTGGAACATCAGCTGGCAAGGCCGGTCACATACGTCATTCTCCCCCTCTTTGCCCTGGCCAACACGGCCATTCCGCTCTCCGTTTCCATGGCCGGCCAGATATTCAGCCCGCTCAGTATGGGTATCATCGCCGGACTCGTCATCGGGAAACCCCTCGGAATCCTCGGGGCATCTTGGGCCGTCGCACGGCTTAAACTGGCAGACTGGCCGGAAGGGATATCCGTTCGACAAGTGCTGGGGATCGGCATGACTGCCGGAATCGGTTTCACCATGTCGATCTTTATCTCCTCGCTGGCTTTTCCCGACGGCGAAGACCTTAATCTGGCGAAGTTGGCCATAATTGCCGCTTCCCTGCTTGCCGGGATCGGAGGCACCCTGATGCTGATGGGAAAAAAAATCAGGGAGTTTCCGGAAGAAGATCGAGTTTCAGGAAACGGGTCTGATAAGGCCTGAATTCTACAGAACGTGACACCGGAGTGATTTCCTCCTCCAGCACATTGATCTCTGTTACCTTTAATTTCCGCGGCAGGCCAGACGACGACCCCGAAAGCAGCGGCGTGAAGGATGACAGGGGATCGTCGACCGTTAACCGGGCAGGATGGCCGGCGGTTTCACGCAGGTGAAGCACTACCCCTTTCCAATCTCCGGATGGTCTGATACTTACAGGAAGAATGTCAGGAGGAGTCGCACCCAGCAGACTCTGCGGATGCTGCGGTCCCTCTTTCCCCGCCGGAAAAATCCTCGTCAGCAACGGTACCCTGTTGTAATATCCGAACCTGGCGGCAGCAGCCAGTGAGGTGTCGCGAAGAGAGGTGATCCGGTAAGTCCACCTTATCTCCCCTTCCTGACTGGCCAGGAAATTGGTTGTCCAGTAATTGTTAAATACCCAGGAATAAAAATGGGGAGGAGGAACTACATCCGAGCTCCAAAGCCGGGGAACCCTGGAAAAATTTCCAAGGTTGATCGAATAAAAATGAACCAGCGGGATCTCGGGTGAGGTAATGAGAATTTGCAAAGAATCATTCCTCACCGACACGAAATTCTGTATTCCCTGCCAGTCGGCAGAGGCCCCCGGGATCTCATCCACCCCGGCCTGAACCGGACCCCCGGCAACCTCGTAAAAAACCCTTCCCCCGCGAAGGTTCAAGGGGAACGCAACGTACCCGCCCTCGGGGTCGGTGACCGGCAGTTTTTTCATGGAATACCGGAACTCCAGCAGCTTCTCGTGATGGTATAACCGGATCTCACACGACAATCCTTCATCCGTGGCACATCCCGGTATCTGTCCGCTGATGGTGAAACTTTGCCATACCTTTCCGTTAACATAATCCTTTACCACCAACCGCGCAGGAGTAGTACGGTTATATTCCACCAGGGTGAATTGTTCAAGCTGGGCCCGGTTCCTGCCCAGCCTCTCATAGATAAACTCCCCTATAAAATACTCAGAGGAAGCATCCGTCAACCATGCATTCAGCTCTTTGTCGAGGATCCCTGACAGTCTGCCTCCAGCCGTATCCCATGTAACCCGGTACCATTTGTTTTCCATTGTTCCCGAAAAGGGTTGGCGGGGTGGCGATACAGCAGGGTCGGATTGTGTTCGTATCCGGAAGGACTGATAGCCAAAGGGTGGCAAATGAGGCAAAAATAAGGTCCACCAGGTTCCGTCTTCCCTCGTTTGCCACGCCTGGGCAGAGATCTCGTCCCGGCCGGGTCCCTCGATCCGGAAGGAGCGGTTGCGCGGAAGAATTTCATGGTCTATGTAGATGTCGACCATTCCGCTCCGGGCCGCGGTCAAGGTATTAACCACTGCAACCGTGGGCACTCCGGCCCTGGGAAATCTGTCCTGTATACGACCCATCACCTCCTCCCGGAGCAGGGAGCCTGTTTTCACGGCATCCCATACGAACGACACCTTCTGTCCCAGCTGGACCACACTGTTCCAGCACAAGGGATCCCAAATACTTTCGGCGGCGCCGAATGTATGTTCATCATAAAATGCCAGGTCTTCGGCTACGCGTTCATGGAGCAATCTTATCCCCGGCGACAGCGTATCGCCCATCAGCAGAGCCATGGCCATCAGGCCGCTGTTGGCAACAGCCTCCGCATGGGCTTTGCGTGCCCAGGCAGTCTCAATGGCGGCAGAACCAAATCCATCCATCCACCAATCGGGCCAGGCTGCCCTGACCACCGGCAGTTTATCGGAAAACCTCTCCGCAGCCTCCGTGAGAAAACCAGAGATGGTGGCAAGCTGTAATTCCGGCCAGACATATATCTCATTCCACTCTTTCACCAGATCACAGGCTTTGGTGGATGGCGGAGAGTTGTCGGTAAGATAACCGCTGAACTGAATGGAATAGATGTCGTATGGATAGCCCTTTGCCGAGATCTCCTGGAGATGCCGGAACAAGTTGGTAGCAAAAGTTCCGGTATTGGTGAGTATTCCAAGCAGATTTCCGAACATGTAATGCTCCGGACGATTCACCATCAGGCGTGATCCCGAAGGACTCTCCCACCAGAAAAGGGTCGGAATCTCAAAAGGTTTCCGTGCACGGTGCGTGTTTTGCGCCATCGTCAGGGTTTGAATGCCTGCCCCGGGAAGATAGTCGGTCAAACACCAGGGAACCCCATTAATATCACTCTGCATGGCTGAAACGACCGACATACCATTCTTTCGCAGAAAGGCGACGGGCTGAAGCATGGCGGCCAGCGTTGCCTCATCCGACAGGTCGGATCCATTCAGAAAGAGGGCCGTCAGTTCAATCCTGCCCTCTGCAACCCGCTTTCTCAGCCGGTCAACCTGTTCTGTTGGTCGTGACCGGAGGTACTCCCTGACAGCCCAGGAGGTCTCGCAGGTCCACCTGAACCTCGCCGGAACAGGAAGCGAATCGGTCTGATCGCAGAAATCGAGCGCGTAATCAATGTACCGGAGGTGTTCGGGGAGGATCTCGGTCTGTGGTCTGGTATACCCGATGTCGGTATGGGTGTGCTGAACCAGAAAAATCCGCCAGGGGCGTACCGGCACCAGTTCAATCAGCATCGTGGTATCGGGTTTCCCGTCGATGCTGACAGTTGCCTCTGCCGTAACGGTGTCGGAAGCTGCCGGGAACATAAGGGTAACCTCGTTGTAGCCGGTTTCAGCAGAAAATTCAACGGGTTCCATTCCCGGTACCCGGATGGTCCCGCGGCAAGGTTCCCGCAGGTGCGTGAAGGTGAAAAGAACAGGCATATACTGCCGGTCGCCTGCCCTCCGGATCGCCTCCTGCCGGATAAAACGCATCTTCTCTCCGACCGGCGTTTCAAAGGTCATGTACCATGTCCTGCTTCCTGCCGGCTCGCCGCTAACCCGGATCACCTGTGGCTTTCCGTTTATCAAAAGATGTGCAGGGATCGTCAGGATCACGAAGCCCATCGGATCGTCGTACTTGTCGAGCATGGTAGGGAGAAACTGCATGCGGGAACCCTCTTCTCCCCGCACCTCCCAAATATCGGTGGAGGAGATAACCGGCCCGGAAAAAGTAAGGATATAATTGCCGTTGAATTGAATCCGGAACCGGTGAACATCCGCATTTGCATCAATGCCGAACATCCAGATGAACCTGACTTCCCGCTCTTCTTTCGTTATCGTTACATCGGCGGTTTCCCATTCAATGAAGGCAGAGGAGTCGACCGAACGCACCAGCATCGACGAGGTTACCTCCGGATCGGGAGAATGGTAGAGGAAACCGCCACCCATCAGGGTACTTTTATACCCGGAATAAAGAATACCGTTCCATTGAGCTGTTCCGTTGAGCGAAAAACACATCGACAGGATCAGGAGGGCAAGTTTTATAGTTTTCATTTGGCAGTAGCGTGAAATAACCATGTTTTAGGCAAAATCTGTCGTTTCATGCCGGGCGAGGCGATGAAGACTGTGCAGATATCGCTGCCGGTCTTCTCGAAATACTCCACCCTGATCTTATGGTAACCCTCCCTGAGCGCAATAACCCCGCTCTTTTCGCGGTAACCATGCAGCCCGTCGTTATCGACCACCAGTTTGTCATTGATGTATAACCTGCTCCCATCGTCGGATCCGGTGCTGAACATATAGGGACCTGTGGAGGGAATGCGAATGTATCCTGCCCACTGAAATGCGAATCTCTCCTCACGGAAGCGGGGATAAAAGAGAAAATCTGTCATGATACCGAACTTTCTGTGCTTCTGCATGCTGAAATCAGGAAGGCTGTCCCAGTCCCCTTCATAGTATTTATACTGAATGCCGGGCTTAAGGTCAAATACCGACTTTGCCGCCTGCGGGTATACCTGCTGGAAGATCCGCTTCACCGTTCCGCTGACCGGCTTTCCTTCGCGAAAACAGCGGGCGGTAAGCAGGCAGGTGCCCCGGATAACCAGGGGGCGGGTGTATTGACTGCTTTCCGTGTCGGGCTCATCACCGTTCAGTGTGAAGAAGATATCGACATTTTCACGGCTGGTGCGCAGCAACACCTCCAGCGTATCCGTAAAGATATCGTAATCGCAAATGATCTCAGGCGGTTCGGTCATATCGAGCTTTCCTTTCAGATCAAGTGCGATGACGGAACAAATGGTATCGGGGGCCCCGCCCCCCACCGACAGGATGATCGCGTCTTCCGATCTTTCCGTCATGACGGAACGGCCCTTTTCGGCCAGGAGTGAAGCGCCCATCGGTTCATTGAGCACTCCGCTCAGTTTGATCTTCCCGTTCTCCGGCCAATCAAAGATATGGAGGTAAAGCCGGCATCCGCCTATTGTATCCCGGCGGGTACAGCGACCCCATGTAAGATCCCTGAAAGGGCTGGAGGTTGTGCCGTATATGGCCTCCCCGTTCACCTTCATCCACGCACCTATTGCGCTGAGACGACTGATGCTCTTCTCAGGAAATGTACCTTCGGCAGTCGGTCCAACATTCAGCAGGAAATTTCCTCCTTTGGAGGCGATATCGGAGAGCATGCGGATCAGCTCACCGGCTGACTTATAGTTATGATCATTCCGGTTATAACCCCAATGGTCGTTCATAGTCATGCAGGTTTCCCAGTCGACACCGGGAAGTCCCGTGGGTGGTATCTGCTGTTCAGGGGTTCCGAAATCCCCTCCGAAGGCGCCCTCCTTTGTAAGACCCTCCATATCCAGCCGGCCTGCCCCCACCCTGTTGTTTATCAGTATCGCAGGCTGAAGCGATTTGACATACTGATAGAGATCTTTTCCCCGTTTTTCGTTCCAGGTCGATTCCCATTCCCCGTCGAACCAGAGTACCCCTATATCCCCATACTGCGTGAGCAACTCCCTGAGCTGATCCTTCATGTAGCTTACATACCGGTCGTAAACAGCCCCTTCGGCCGACCTCCCGGTCTCCCAGTCGCGCCGGGGCAGATAGTCGGGATGGTGCCAGTCCATGATCGAATAGTAGAAGCACATCTTCAACCCATATTTCCTGCAGGCATCTGCCAGCCGGTCCATCACATCCTGTTCATATGGGGTGTGCATGATGCTGAAATCGGTTCTGGCCGTGTTGAACATGCAAAATCCATCGTGGTGCTTGGAGGTGATGACGATGTACCGCATTCCGGCATCCCTGGCTACCCTTACCCACTCCTCCGCATCGAAACCTACCGGATTGAAGTGTTCCCTGAAAGTATCATACACCGGGAGCGGGATCCTGGCCGAGTGACGGATCCATTCGCCATAGCCGGTCTTACCGTTCCATTCCCCGGCAGGAATGGCGTAGAGTCCCCAATGGATAAAAAGCCCGAAACGGGCTTCGCGCCACCATCCCATCGGATCAGAAATCCCGGCTACCCCAATGCCTTGAGGCACAACCTGCCCCATGCCAAAGAATACCAATAGAAAGAAGACTATTTTCCTGTGCATATCCCTTAAATTTGATATGCCGTAAAAATAGCAATTCCGCAGAAAATACAGGCAGGATAAAATCCCTAGGGAAGTTCTTCTACATATACAACGCAGTCTGCTGTAACGCCCAGCACGGAAAAGGTTGTCAGGTAATCCGGAATTGGAATTACGGAATAACGATTTCAACTATATCCACCTGGGTGACCAGGTTTGTGATCCCCTGGCTGGCATAGCATTTATCTTCAGTAAGATACTGAACAGGACCGGATCCTTTCCGGATCATTTTCCATATCCTGCCCTTTTTCACAGGACCGTCGATGGGATCTTGATTCCATCCCAGAGAATGGGCGATCTGCATAAAGGTATGAAACGGCGACTCCTTGTTGTAATCGATGTCGGGGATCAGGACTTCGTTGACGGCATTGTTGTCGGGAATGCGGATAAGCACAGGATAAATCGTCTCCATCATGAAAACCGGTTTTGGAACAGTTATCCGGGCCGTCTTCGTTTTCGCCTTCGTGATTGCTTTGACTTTTTTCTTTTCAGGCATGGCTCGTAAGGTTAAAAACAGGGTGTATGATTCCGTGAATAAACGCATCTAAAATATAAAAATAATCTGATGTTTCAAATATTTAATTACATTTGAGATAAAAAAAACTTCTTTGCATATGTCACTGAACAGAAAGGTGTCAGGAATGTGTTTGGTTACGCTCTTACTGCAGGGATCAGTCAACGGATTTTCCGGTCGCGAAGAAAGGCCGGTCCCCCTGCGGTACAGTATTCATATATATGATCAGCGGGCAGGTTTTTCCGACAATGTGTATTCGCTGGTTCAGTCGCCGGACGGGTATCTCTGGTTCAGCAATGATTTCGGGATCGTCCGGTTCGATGGGTTAAACCAGCAGACTTTCGACAAAAACCTGGTGAAGATGATGACCAACGACGACTGTGGTTCGATACTCGTCGACAGTGATTCTTCGATACTTCTCGGTCTGGATCAGGGGCTGTTGTTGCGATACAGGAAGCTGGCCTTTGAAAAGGTGAACACTGAAGGCGTATCTATCAGCGGAAAAATCATTGGCATGGCCCGGGCTCCCTCCGGGGAGTTATATATCAGAACTTACACCGGAAAGGTTTTCAGGCTTCAGGATAGAAAATCAGCTGAACCGGTTGTGGTGGATCCGCGACACCCTGAGGTTCATGTTACGGCTCTTTCCAGGGGTCATGGCAGAACATTCTGGCTCAGTACTGTTAAGGCCCTGTACCGGTACCAACCTGACGGATTCCGCCAGGTAATCCTCTCTGAAACCGGCCTGGAATCGAAGATATCGGCACTTTATACCGACCGGAAAGACCGGCTCTGGATTGGCACCCATGAGGGGGAGGTTTTCCTCTTTTTTCAGGGTTATCTGAAGAAAATATCTCCATCGCTTATACGGACCTCGAATCAGATAAATTGTTTTATGGAGGATAAGGAAGGATCTGTATGGATAGG
>CAYWHQ010000087.1:0-9046 GCA_964457665.1 uncultured Prolixibacteraceae bacterium
ACGGGTGCCGTCACTGGATTCATCCTCCCCGACAAGAATTTCGACGGGGAAAGCGGTCTCCTGCATCAGGATCCCGTCGAGACAGCGGGCGATAAATGCCGCATGCTGGTATGTCGCTACATTGACTGATACCAGGGGAGTCATCTTGTTCACAGGTTTATTTACACCCAGATACTCCTTCTGGGTCGAAAACCTTTTATTACACTCCTCGAGGATGATGCTCATGCAGATCGGATTTTCCTGATGCTGAATTTATTCGAAACTGGTCGGGGATCCGGAACAGAAGTTATGCCGGAAGGCCGGAACAATTATAAACCGGAATGATGATGGAAACGAAGGGAGTTTCTTTAATGGATTCCATGGGGATAATCATTGATCCAATCGGCAATCATTGAGGTGACCTCTTTGCCTGATTCTTTATACAGATGGTTGCCGTCGGTATAAAGAAATCTGCCATTCATAGGGGTGAGGTCCAGGTATGGAGTGTTTGTGGAATCTGAAATATTTCTTATTATTTTGGTAAATTCGGGCATAAATTCCAGCTCCAGGTCCCACATCTGAGGATGCACGGGAAGCCGGACCAGCCAGACCCTTCCAAATCTTTTCAGGTAGTTGATCGTAAGCGCAAGATTCTGCAGCCGGGACTCCGAAAGGGTAAATCGTTTAAGGTAATTTTGCCGGTATGCCATGATTTTTTTTCTTACCGTGGATTCCTTATTCAGGGAATCCTTGCAGACACTGACCTCCAGCCACCCATCCGCATGAAGGAACAGGGCGGTATCTTTCCTCAGGAACAGCTTGTAGAGCGGATCGTTGTATTGGGTCAGAAGATACTGAACATTAGGATTTAAAAAAGGGAAAAGTATGGTGCGGGGGATATTGTTCTTTTCCCTGAATGACTCGCTGCGCCCTGGGGCAACGACAGGATTTGCAACAGACCATGGATCTACCGCCACGATGAAGATCCCGTGGCTGCTCCCTTTCTTTATCTTTCTGCGGATGCTTTCGAGGTAATAAGGGCCAAATGGACTGTGGTGTATCGTGAATGCATAGTTAAAGAGATCATCTCTGCTGAGCTTTTTATTGAGAATCTGTGGTTGGATACCCTGCGCTGCACGGGAAGTTCCGACAATCATGGATGAGGTGCGGGGCGTCGTGAAACGGATATAAAAAGGATCTGTGTACCCGTCGGCTTTCGACAAAACAAATAAAAAGACCGGAAGAAGTATGGTGATGAAAAGCAATAGCCGGAGGAGAAAACGCTGCATGGTTTCAGAACTGCATGTAAATGAATTTTTTATCTCCCGTATTTAAAAGAAATACCATAAGGGCAAGTGAATAGTAAACAGCCCACCTGACCGGCAGTTTCAATCTGAGATGAAAGTCGGAAAGTGGAAATGGCCGGTCTCTGCTCACCCATTCGGCCATCAGAAAAATGACAACGATGAGAAAAGTGCCGAAAGGAAGTACCTGGGGTATGGTTAGCAGGGACATGGAGAAGATTCGGAAGAAGATTGCGGTTGCCTGATTGAGGTCATCCGACCGGAAAATGATAAGCAGTAACAAAACCATCATAAATGTTGAAATTATTCCTGCCATGGTGAGTACTTTATTTTGCCGGTTTATTTTAAGATATCGGCGCATGGATCGTTCCGGTTTCCTGAGAGTCTGGTGCATAATAAGCAGTAATCCGTTCAGAAGTCCCCAGATGATGAAGGTGTTTTGGGCTCCGTGCCAGAGACCGGTCACCAGCCATGTGATGGTAATCGCAACAATATAAATGAAATGATCGGATGGAATAAGCAGGATGGAGGAGGACTTGATTTTACGCGACAAGCTGAAGGCGAGCGGCAGATAGAGATAATCCCTCAGCCAGCTGGTAAGGGAGATATGCCATCTTTGCCAGAATTCCTTGATATTGCGGGCAAAATAGGGATAGCTGAAGTTGTACATCAGTTGAAACCCAAATAGCCGGGCAATACCTGCCGCAAGAAGAGAGTAGCCTCCGAAGTCGCCATAGATCTGCATCGTATAAAAAAAACCACCGGCCAGCAGCGTGCTTCCATGAAAGGATTTGTAATCAGCGAAAATGTCATCAGCTGCAACCATGCAGGTATCGGCTACCACCACTTTCATCACCAGACCCCACAGGATCATTCTGAGGCCTTCGGAGGCAAAAGTGTAATCGAATACTCTTGGTTTCGATATTTGAGGAAGCAGAGTAGCGGGCCGCTGGATAGGGCCGGCAAGAATAATCGGAAAAAAACTCAGGGATAGTAAAAGGTCGGTTACCTTCCGCGTCGCCAGCATTTGACCGCGATACACATCGATTTTATAGCTGAGGGATAAAAAGATGTAAAAACTGATACCTACCGGAAGAATGATATGTAAGGTGACGGGATCGCTCTGAAATCCCAATGATGAAAACAGACGGATGAAACCGTCGGCAAAGAAGGCCGCGTACTTGAAATAAACAAGGGTAGAGAGATCAATGAGGATTCCGGACCATAACCATCTTTTCTTTTTCTGTTTAGTGGATGAAGCCGCGATACGGATAGCGATAAAATAGGAGCTGATTGAAATGAAAAACAGCAGAAGCGTAAATCTCCAGTCGAAAGATCCGTAAAAAAAATAGCTTCCCAGTAACAGGAAAATATTTTGAACCTGATGGCTCCGGAAGGAAAGAAACCAGTAACAGCAGAATAGTGCAATGAAAAACAGAAGAAAACCATATGAATTATACAGCATATTAAGATTTTCTGTGCAGCAAAGCCGAATACATATCCTTCAGAAGAAGATAGGTATAATCTATGGTATGACCGCGGTTCAGGTAACTTTGGTATTTGTATTTCTGAAAGGAGTGATACAGCATGGAAAGGATACCCTTTTCATCTGCACTCAGGTTGTGGAATTCGCTGGAAAAGAGATACCTGTATTTCTTATTCAATCGTTCTTTTTTTGCCCATCTCATGATGGCCCGGTAGAACAGCGCCCTGGTCCGGTTATAGTTTTTAATATGGATGAACCGGTTGTTGCGGTGAACGCCTCTCATGGCGACGGGTCTGCTGATTTCCCCTGACATCAGTGTTAAAGCGTAAGCGCAATGCCAGATGAAATAGGTATCCTGATGAACTTTCAGGGATTCATTAAACCGGATCCTGTGGTTCAGGAGGGCCTGGCGCTTTACGGTCAGTCCGTCGATGGAGAAGTGGCCATCATATTGATTTTTGTTGCTGAAACCTGTAAGGAAATTAAAGAGATCTTCCGGTGGTACAGGCTTGTTGACCGTTGTGAGGAAGTTCTCGGTGAATCCCTTTTTCTTCCATGCCTTTTCACCAAGACTGTCATAAATTTTCGTTCCTGTCGCACCATAAACTCCATCGATATCGGGATATTGCGCGAACAACTTTTTTTCTTTGGTATATCGCCTATCGGTCATATAGTCATCTGCATCCAGAAAACTAATGAATTTCATGGTGGCTTTTTCGATACCCAGATTGCGGGTCGCACCGGCGCCTTTGTTGATACCTCCGGGATGACGGAACAGATGTACATTTTCTGACTCTGCTTCCAGATCCCTGCATATTTCAAGGGAGTTGTCATGTGAACCATCTTCAACCAGCAGGATCTCCCTGACCTCATCATGCATCAATGCAGAGTGCACGGCTGTTTCAACAAACGTTTCAGCATTAAACACAGGGATGATGACGGATACCTTCATGAATATTGCTTTTATATGATTAAGATTTTCGTTTTCAGTACAGTTGTTGCAGTTGGGTTTTCAATTCCGGAAAATGGTCCATTATTTTCTTCAGGGAAATGTCATTTTGACCGAAAATGTTGGTGGTTTTCCATAAACCGTTCTCCTGCGATCCTTCAATAAATGGAAATTGACCGATATAACCGGAGACAAGTTGCGCCGGAACTCCCTTGACGGCAGCGCAGGCCCAGAACCAGATATCATCTGCGGTAGGGGCAAGGGTCATGAAGAGATCCTCCTTGATAACGTCAGGGTGAAGACTTCCCGGTGGAAAAATAACACCGCCGCCGGTGGTCGGGAAGGTCATCAGAGAGGAATCCCGGTTGGCAGTCACCTTCTCCCATTCGTCGTACGGGGCGATCTGACCTCCAGGAGAAATTTTGATCCGGTGTGCTCTCTGGCAATGGATGATATCCGGTTGATCACACCAGGCATTGAACAGCGATTCGAGCCATGTGGGGGGATAAAAAAAATCATCGTCGGCAGTAACAATCAGGGCATCGGAAAAGGATGAAAGAGCCGGAATTAGTTTTTTATAGGATTTAATATCATGCCACCACCTGATCTCCAATCCGTATTTTTCAAGTTTTCTGACCTTCCGTGGAACCCTCCTTTCACCACCGGGAAATTGTTCTTTGGCCAGCCATAAAATCAGTCTGTCGGGTTTCAGGGTCTGGTTCAGCAGCGTATTCAGGGTGAAATGAAGCGTACTCATTCTCCCGGGATAGGAGGTCAGCGACAGGATGAGCGGGATTTTCCGGCAGGAATTCTCATCCACCCCTTTTGCAGTAGTGTATCTGAAAAATGCCGGACGCGGTGTTTGTTCAGGTTTAATCTTGCTGACCAGTGATTTGAACGGACCGCTGAACAGAAGAGAAACTCCGTTCCGGCCTGCTTTGGCAAGATGTTGCGTTTGATGAAGGATCGTGGAGCCAGGCCTGTAATGATAGCATTTCCTGATGGCTCTGGCTGCCCGGGAATATTTTCGCTGTCCGAAAAGCTTAACATATGCTTTCCAGTAATGGGACCAGATATGTTCGATCGCGATACCGGGATCGAAATGGGTGCTTCCGAAGTACCGGATCAGTTGCAGGTTCCATTTTTCGACAAGAGCGGCCCAGGCCAGGGTTTCAGTCGATTCGACCATGCCATGGGCTCCGCGGTTGTACACCGAGGATACATTGTTCAGGTACCTGAATTTTCCCCTGGAAGCCAGGAAACACCAGAGCATGGTATCCCAGGATGTTTCCACCTCCTCATTGTAATTCTGTGCAATAGAAGCCCACATCATTACTGATGCTGTGGGGAATCTGCGCTTCCGGATCATCTCCCCGATTGTGAGATCATATTCCTCGGCTGTTTCGTTGAAGAATACTTCAGTTTGATTCTCCGTATGCCGGATGATACCGTTTTCGGCCACAGCCACATAATCTGGATGGCTTTCCAGAAAATCAACCTGTCGCTGCAGTTTTTCCGGATCTGTCCAGTAGTCATCGCCCTCGCATATTGCTATGTATTTTCCGCGGTCGGCCATCCTGATCCAGCGACCGTTGAAGCGGGCCAGCAAGGCTCCCCTGCTATCGAAAAATTGTGATTCTTTCCGGTCACGAAGAAAAAGACGGATTTTATCCGGGTGTTTTTCTGCATAGGCGATGCAGATCTCCCGGGTGCCATCGGTGGATTCATCCTCCCCGACAATGATCTCGAAAGGGAAAGCGGTCTCCTGCATCAGGATCCCGTCGAGACACCGGGCGATGAAAGCGGCATGCTGATATGTCGCTACATTGACCGATACCAGGGGAGTCAGATGGTTCACAGGCTTATTTTCACCCAGATACTCCTTCTGGGCAGCAAACCTTTTTTTACCCTCCTCCAGTATGATGCTCATGCAGATAAGATTTTCCTGATTCTGTCGGTTGGGTTTATTGGAATGCCTTTTTCATCAACAACCTGAATGCCGCCATTCACAAAACCTGTTTTCCATCTGACCGCTTCTGCGAATTCTTCTCTCCCTTCCCAGAGGTAGGGAACCGGCATGATCCCGAGCCGGAAGATTTCATGGAGGCCTTGCGGGGTATAGGGATCCTGGATCTCTTTTTCGATCAGGGCTGCGATCGCGCCTACATCATCTGCCAAAACCCGGGTCCGTTCTTCTGCTTCGGCATTGCGGATCATGTCGTCGGTGTTCCCGGCGGCTTTCAGTTTCCGGTATTCCGTGAGGGCCTCGCGGGTGATCCTTATGCTTTCGTGAATATAGTCAGGAGTTGCAAGCTGAACCGCCTCGCAGTAGCTGACCACATGAATGATGCCGGGGCTGTTTGGATTGTCCGGTTCAATATCGTCCATCATGGCGGTAACGGCGGCCAGTTGCACCCGTGCCTTATCCAGGTCGGGGGAGAAATAGTCAAGGCCTGCACGGGGTTGCAGGTAAACCCGGAAGGTGTCGTCTTCGAGTTCTCTGACCAGCCGGAGCAGGGCGCGGGCACGGGCCAGATCCTGTATACCCCAGATATATTTCGGGGTGTTCAGCATGGTCTGGAGCACCAGGTGCCGGACGCCGTTCTTTTTGGCGGTTTTTGCAGCCAGGAGGGCGGAGAGCACATAGGTGACATCATCGCCGCCCCGGAATGAAAAATGGTGGGGAATGTTGGGTTCAAAAGGTTTACCGTGCGATGCGATAACCCGGAGGGTTTCTATGTGTTCACGCAGGTTTTCCAGAACCGTGTGAGGGCCCCTGCCGTCGATCCGGTTGAACCACCAGAAGGAGAGGGCATGCCAGGCAATATGGATCGTTCGCTCATAGATTTCGGCCAGAGCCGGAATGTTCCGGGTTCCGGCATAGGTTCGGACCAGCATGGGGCGCGAGGCCTCCCAGATGTCCCTGAAATCCTGCTCCGAGTTTACCGGAACACCGCCTCCGTTGGGTTTGTCGCCCCATTCGGTTCCGAAGTCCGACTGACTGAGCTGGGAGGTTCCTATGGAAACAATATCCAGCAGCCCTCCTTCAGAAAGGCTTCTGAGCCATGACAGAAACTCTTTTCGGGCAGCCATATAGTCGGGATGATAGGGACCCACATGGACTCTCATCAGGGGAGGGAAATTGTTTTTCCGGTGATGATCGAGCCGGGCGGAAAGGGTGTCGGTGGAGGCCCCGAAACCGGGATAACCGGGCAATGGGTTTGGAGATACGGAGTGGTAGGATCCCGAAGCGATCAGTTCCCTGCCGAACCGGAGCCGCTCTTCGTCATACATGGAACCTGCGGTGATCAGGGGGGGGATTCTGTTCTGCGGCACGCCCAGTTTCAGTAATGTCTCAATGCTTGTTTCATCGCCCGAAAAAACAGGAACCGCCCCGCGGTATTCCAGCTCAATGAGCCGGCATGCTTCAGGCAGTCCGGCAAAATACACCTGTTTTACGGGTCCGCCGTCAGTGGCGAGCAGTTGTTGTTCCCTGATCTGATAATATATCTGGCCGAAAGCAAGTTGTGCATCCTGCGGATCGAGCCGGTAACTGAATCCTACCCGGGTGATTCCTTCCTCGCGGATCCACCGGGAAATCAGGGAGATATTGCCGAGCTTTCCTGCACGGTCGGCTGCATGTGCTACCTCTGAACCGGCGATCACCGACCGGTATCCGCAAAGCTTCAGCAATTCACTCACCGCAGAGATCCCCAGGGTATGCACATCCACAGAGGGGCGGAGGAAGCCAAAAACATCGGAAAACTGAATATCAGCCATTGGTTTTTATTTTAACGTTTAAAATCCATTCGGTTTATCTTTCAGCAAAAGAAAGAGTATAATATCCGATTTTTCACAGGAAGGGAGGTATATAGTATGTTCAGGATGATGGGCAGACACAGGAAAAAAAACCAGACTAACCTTTCAAAAGACATTCCACCATGTCCGGAGAAAACACCGCTATGTTCTTTCGCATGGCAACTTTCTGCCTTTCTGAGAATGAACCGTCAATAAAAATGGCTTGTTCAGAACTGATCCATTCGCTCTTTTCCTCATGAGCCTTCAGGTGCAGAATATAGTCGAAAAGTTGGGTCAGTTTGTGCTGCCGGAGGCAATCTTCAAGATTTCCGGGGTGTTTCGATAAGAGAGTAATCTTTTTCTTTTGGTTGACCGATTGATAAAGAAATGCGATCAATTGTGTATTCACCTTGTTGTTAATGATCAGGCAATCATCAAACCCAACGTATATCTCATTATAATTCAGGTCGATTTTGAACCGCGAAGAAAAATACCGGTCCAGTTCCAGGTGATAGTGGTTGGGCTGAACTTCTACAGGAATGTCAAAAGCATCATCAATGCTGAGCAGGGCGAAGTTAATACCGTAATTTCTGTGAAATCCCGATGATCCCCCTAATCTGCTTGCCACCTCCATTAATACAGGCTTACCGTCATCCGAAATCTTTGCCTGGAAAAACCAGGCCCCGCGCAATTCCATATTTTCATTTATTGACCGGGCCATGTCGTAAAGAGATTTCATATAATAAGCTGACTCTGAATGAACGCTGATTCCATTGATTACGCGGTTCCTGGTCCGGGGACCGACAAACATTAATCTCCTGTTGCGATCGGTGAAACAGTCGACTGTGAACTCACTGCCTGGCAAATATTCCATGACCAGGAGGTCAAACCTGTGATAGGAAATGAATGCATTTAGTTCCTCCGGGCTGGATATTTTTGAAGTGAAAAGAGAACTGTGACCGACATCGGGTTTCACGAATACCGGGTATCTTTCAATTTGGGCTGTATTCTCGAATATGTATGGGGTTCTGACAGCATTTTTTAAATGCGCCATGGTTTTCCTTTTTGAATTACAGATCTGACTGGTCTCTGCAGGGGAGGCTATCACTTTGCAACCAATGGCATTCTCCTGTGCCTTGAGCGTGGCAATAACCGCATCGGTTGCCGGATAGATCGCATCAATTTGCCGTGAGTTGACCAATGCTCTCAGATGTGGGACAAGAGCAGGGTCAGAAATAAAAGGAATATCTCCGATATAATTTTCATAGACAAATCTGCCATGGTCATGGATGCTGCTGCCTCCTGAAATCTCTATATATTTTTCATACTTTAAGGAACGGTGAATTTCCAGCCCGATTTCTGAGCCACAGGGGAAAACAAAGATGTGCTTTTTACTCATGGAGTTGTAGTTGACGTGGCTTAGATAATCAGGTTAGGAAGCATTAATTGTCGGAACTCACTAGGCTGTATAGTTTGATTCCGAGCAGCTTTCCGGTTTCAATCCGTTAATGGTCAAGTGACTCAATAAAC
>CAYWHQ010000088.1:0-9014 GCA_964457665.1 uncultured Prolixibacteraceae bacterium
CCCTCGTTACGCCGGCTGAAGTCGACGTGCTTGATATAACGGTACAAAAGCTCATACAATCCGGAACCTTTTTCAATATTTCCGAAAAGGATTGCAGGCGTCTTCTCAGGATTGTGGCCGAGTTGTTCCATGGCAAAGAGTACGAAATAGACCACATCTTCCGGCGCTATGTATGTGAAGGTGTTAAAGTACCCGAGATTTCTGCCGTCGTAAACCATCAGATCGAATGCATCATCCCGGAGATTGATAAAGACTCTGGGGACAACGGTTCTGAGCCTTGAGATCAACCACACGGTTTGCATAAAAATACTGCCATGGTGCAGTATCCGGGCCTGCGGGAAAAAATTTTTCACCGCATCGAGATGATCCTGCGGAATAGCGTAGACCAGATGTGCAGCCAACTTCGGCAGATGGTCCGATAATACCTTCTCTTCCCCGGTTACGGAAAAATTCAGGCGAAGGTAATCTTCCTGCAGCGAAGGATCGTAGAGCAGGTCGGGGATCAGTGTCGCTTTCTGACCTTCATAACCAAGGTGAATACTTCTGAAGGGACTCTTCAGCCATGGATAGGTGGTTACCACTGCCCTCAGGAAATCACCAAAGGCTATTTCGTCTCCGGAATGTCCCGGCGGATGGTCCCTGCGACGCAAATGATGAAGCACGAGATATCTTGATATCCGCTGATCGATCAGCGTAAAGGTGCAGGTATTGTCGCCGAAAAACATATTTAACCCGTAATTGCGGGTCTCTTTAAGGGAGAAGGAGGAATCGGTTTTCCCGGCGATATGTGTTACCAGTTCTGTCATCCTCAAAGGATCAGGACAATGATCAGATTTATTGCAATGATAATCATAAATCCTGAAATCACATACCACCGTGGCAAACGACCTCCAAAAACTGCGGCATAGATCATCTTCATCAGGTTGTTGCTGATGATCGCCTGAAAGGTAGCCACCTCCACCATGCGCAGACTGACATCGTATTTTCCCTGAAACAGGCTGAGCAGGAAAGGATCGATATCGATCGCCCCTACAAGATACGAAAGGACGTTGAGCCCCATGGTTCCATAGGACTGCACCACCCAGGTGGTCACCATGGTCAGTAGTATATACAGTGCGGTAAAGATCAGGGCGACCTTGAATTCCAGCGGATTCTTCTCCTGCCGGAGTCCTTCGTTCACCTTTCCGGCATTGGCTCTCCTTCGGTACATAAAAGAGAGGGCAACGATGCCCGAAACCGCTATCATACATGCAAACCATGGCCAGATCACCTGGAATATCGTCAGGTTGAAAATTGCGATGATCAGTGCAACTCTCAGGTACATCATCATGGTCGCGAAGATGATGCCGGCCACGTAACGGTTCCGGTTGGCTTTGTCTTCCCTGCTTTTCCGCGACATGATAATGGTGGTTGCCGTACTGCTGTAAAGTCCCCCGAGTATACCGGAGATGATGATGCTTCCTTCTCTGAACACAAACTTCTGAAGCAAATAGGAGAAATAGGATATGGCTGAGATCACTACCACGCCCAGCCATATGCTGTATGGGGTAAGCGATATACCCGTGATGATCGGTTGGTTCGGAACCACGGGAAGAATCACGCCCGCCATCACCAGAAACTTTGCCAGGGTGAGAAATTCATCGCGGTCGAATTTTTGGGAAAGGGTGACGAATTTCTCCTTCATTTCGGTCAGGATCAGTACCGTCACCACCAGAAGAATAGCCAGCCACCGGGGCTGGCTGAAAATGACCGGTCCGAGGCAGAAGGTGATCAGTGCGATCAGGATCGTGGTAATCCCATAATCACTGAAGTTCTTCACATGAAAGAAATAGAACACAGCGAGCATGGCGAGCAGTGCCAGCCCACCTCCCATGAAAAGCCTGTAGCCTTGAGGTTCCAGCAAGGTGAGCACGTATCCGAGAATACCGATAAAGGTAAAAGTACGGTCGGTTCCGAAGGTTCTGGCCGCATCCTGCGCCATGGTGTGTAACTTTCGCTGCGAAAGTCCGATCAGCAGGGAAAAAAGAGTAACCAGGACAAAATCGATCAGAGGTTTCGGAATTTCCGGGAAAACAAACATAGTTTACGCTGTATCAAATCACAAATTTAAGAAACATCAGGTCGACCGGTTATCAGTCCATACTCCGGTATTCCGTCGAGGAACCGCCAGCTTTGCGCTTCCAGGTCCATCTGGCATGCATAGTGCCGGATTCCGTTTGTCACGACCAGGTACTGAACATTAAGGTTGAAGTTATACATCGCTATCTGGTCGAAAACATCCTGCGTGATCTCAACTGCCGGTGCTTTACATTCGACGATCAGCACAGGGATTCCCTGCCGGCTGCAGACAAGGATATCGCATCGCTTCTTTCTACGGCCGTATGTCAGCGGCGCTTCTATGGCTATCAGTCCCCGGGGAAATCCCTTATGGCAGATCAGGAAGTTGACCATATGTTGCCGGACCCACTCCTCCGCGGTAAGGCGAACGTATTTCCGGCGGACAGGATCAAAGATATTGAGCCGGTCAGCGGCATCCTGCCTGATGCGGGTACCATACTCCGGTAAGTTGAGTTTTTCAAGCATCCCTGCTTTACAAATGTACGATAAAACTTGCCGAAACGTTATCTTTGCGCGGATGAAGACTAAAAAAGAGATTGTCGACAACTGGCTTCCGCGCTATACCGGAACGCCGCTCGCGGAGTTCGGGAAGTATATATTGCTTACCAATTTCCCTGTTTACATTGACCTGTTTGCCCGTCTGAATAACAGGCCCATCAATGGACTGGACCGGGCAATGCCCAGTTGCAGTGCCGGCCAGATCACCATGATCAATTTCGGGATCGGCAGTCCGAATGCCGCCACCATCATGGACCTCCTGAGCGCCATCAAACCCAGGGCCGTTCTTTTTCTGGGGAAATGCGGCGGACTGAAGCGAAAGAACAAGCTGGGCGACCTGATCCTGCCCATTGCTGCGATCCGGGGAGAGGGGACCTCCGACGACTATTTCCCGCCCAGGGTACCTGCTTTACCTGCCTTCAGCCTGCAAAAGGCGATCTCTACCACGATCCGCGAACACAACAAGGATTACTGGACAGGAACGGTATATACCACCAACCGCAGGGTCTGGGAATACGACGATGTCTTCAAGGCACATTTGCGTTCGACAAGGGCGATGGCCATTGACATGGAAACCGCAACCCTCTTCTCTGTTGGTTTCTCCAACGGGATTCCCACCGGAGCGTTATTGCTTGTTTCCGACCAGCCCATGATCTCCGAAGGGGTAAAAACCCACGAGAGCGATCTCGAGGTAACTGAATCGTTCACGGAAGAACATCTCCGCATCGGCATCGATTCATTGAACCAGCTTATCAACAACGGTTTGACTGTAAAGCACCTCCGGTTCGACTATAATATGTGATCCATGGCCTCCCGCGAAACTTTGTTCGAGTCGATCCTCACCGATCTTAAAAATCAGATATACAAGCCACTCTATCTGCTATCCGGCGAAGAATCCTTCTTCATCGACGCAATCTGCGATGCCATCGAATCCTCCGTCCTGAATGAACAGGAGAAGGAATTCAACCAGACCGTCGTTTACGGAAGGGAGGTAACGGTGCCTCTCCTCGTCTCCCATGCCAGGCGTTTTCCCATGATGGCCAACTACCAGGTACTTATCGTCAGGGAGGCACAGGAGATGGAGAAGATCGAGGAGCTGTCAGTATATGCCGAATCACCCGTTCCTTCTACCATTATGGTGATCTGTTATAAATATGGTAAGATCGATAAACGGAAAGCGGTTTTTAAGGCATTCGAAAAAAATGGGGTTGTTTTTGAATCAGCCAGGCTTTACGATAACAAGGTTCCCGACTGGATCGCTGCCTACGTCGGTAAAAAAGGCTATTCCATCAAACCGAAAGCAGCCTTCCTGCTGACCGAATTTGTTGGCAACGACCTGTCGAAAGTTGTAAACGAACTGGGAAAACTCTTTATCAGCCTTCCTATAGGATCCACTGTCACAGAGGAGATGGTGGAACGGAACATTGGAATCAGCAAGGATTTCAATGTTTTTGAACTTCAAAAGGCCCTGGGAAGCAGGGATGCTTATAAATCGAACCTGATCATCCGTCATTTCGCGGCCAATCCGCGTGAAAATCCGATGGTAAAGATAATCCCCATGCTCTCTTCCCACTTTTCAAGGGTTCTTCAATACCATTATCTTCCCGACAAGTCGAGAAACAGCGTGGCTTCCGAATTTGGCATCAATCCTTTTTTCGTACCCGATTACCAGCAGGCTGCACGCAATTTCACACCGGCACGCACTGCGCGGGTGATCTCACTGCTTCGTGAATACGACCTCCGGGCCAAAGGGATCGGCAATGTATCAGCTTCCGACGGGGAGCTTATGAAAGAGCTGGTATTCAAGATATTGCAATAAAGACACCGTTATCAGAGCGGAATTTGAATGTTGTTGATGTTTTACCTTTGCTGATAGGTGATTTTCTTCGACAGGGTCATAAAAGGTTTTTCTATGATCAGATAAAAAAACCATGCAAAGAGGACTGATATTCCCAATGCTGCAAACACACAGAGGCTCCTTAGAGATTCGTCGCTGATAAAATTTTCGCAGAGGTTGATGATTCTTCCACCTACAGGAATATGCACCAGGTAGAGAGAATAGGAGATGTTGCCCAGAAATTTCGACAGCCGGTCCTGAAACCCGAAATAGGTGATGAAGAAATAAGGCAGCAAGGCAGCCACCAGGTATCTTTTATCAAACTTTATGAAGATCAGGATGAGGATGACCATCAGGAACAGGCCGAAATGGTTTTTCTTCAGGTAGCCGATCTGAAAAAGAAACAGGAGGATTCCGACCACGAAAAGAGGGGCATAGTTAAAGATCAGGCTGTGTGCATTGATCACCAGGCTGAGCAAGGCAAAGATCGCGAGTGTTCCAAATGAATAGGTTTTTACCGGATGGACCAGCAATGGAAAAATGATCGCGATGATCAGGTAATACTGAAACTCTATGGCCAGTGTCCAATACACATCATTGATCCAGGGATAATTAAAAAATGCGTTAAGGTATCCGAGATGCAGGGAAAGGCCGGTCCAGTCGATGAAGAATCCGCTGCCACGGTAGTAGGGAGAGAGGGTGCTGATCCAGTTCAGCAGCAGCACCAGGCCAATGCTCACAAGGTAGGGAGGCTCGATACGAACCAACCGTTTGGTCAGAAACCCTCCGAAGTTTCTCAGGTGGTAATTACCCCGGTACATGGCATAAGGGATCACGAAACCCGAGATCACGAAGAAAACCTCCACACCAAGGAATCCGTATCGGCCTGAGATATAGAGGAAATTCCCGGGACTAAGGAAACCAGGATTGCCGTGGGTAAAGTGAAAGAAGCATACTGCCAGTGCAGCCAGGCCGCGAAGGAGATCCAGGGAAGAGAGGTATCCAAGGGTTTCGGTTTTACGGTTCATAATGACAACGATCTTTTTTGCTGAAGGGAAAAGACCAGCTGGGTGGCATAGAAGACAAGAAATGTAACCAGTGCAGCCTTTGTGAGATAGTTAAACACGGTGGCGAAGTCGGTTTCGGCCTTCATCACCTGAAAGAAGAGAAACGGGATCCAGAGGATCAGGGTGGGAAACTTTTTCGAGATCGCCACCACTTTAACGATGACCCAGTTATATAACAGGGATACCAGAAAGATAAACGCCCAGCCACCGACCACTCCGAAATTGGCATACCCTTCGCCGGCAAGGGAGATGTCCATGCTGGTAGTTTCGGGGAGCGGAGTGCCGGTAAACCTTTCAAAGTTCGCCCTACCGCCGGCCTTTGCCTTCCCGGGAGCGAGAATGCGCGGAAGCAGCGCGGCGTAGATGGCCGACTCTATTGTTTCTCCACGCACGAAATCCTGCTTCTCGGGCATATGGTTCATGATCCGGGCAATGATCCATCCCTGGTTGAGTCTCGCACCCATATTCTGTGTAACGCCCGGCCCGAAAAGCAGATCAGGGGAAGTGATCCTTGAAAGGATAACCTCCTGATAGATTTCAGCATTACCTCTGTCGCTCTCGGCATACCATGTAGCCATTCGGTATTCCTCCTTGGTTGACTGAACGAGGGATATCATGAGCATCCCCACCGCGATCAGGGTCACCTTTGCCCACGCGGGGATCTTTATCACAATGGCAATGATGAGAAACGACAGGACAAACCACTGCATCAATTCTCCGAACATCCCCTGGAGCACGGCAGCGAAAGTGGCAAGTCCCATGACCCCCGAAAATATCAGCCATTTGAACTTCGAGTTCCCTAAGAGGATCATATAAATCCCGACATATTGAATGTTGGTAACCAGAAACATCAGGAAGGTGAGGCTGGATGGGAGGCTTTTACTGAGAAATCCCGCCAGCAGTCCAATGCCTGTGAGGATGAATCCCAGGTAGGGATGGGCGGCGAGGTATTCGCGAACCCGGTCAATATCTTCCCGGTTGATGATCCTTTCGTCGGTGAACGGAAAATAAAGCCCAAGCACCATAAAAAAGCAAAAGGGAACAATATAGTTCATGTAGGTGGTTTCCGGGACAGCCATATAGTAGAGCTCATCATAGGGAAGTACATTATAGGCAAGTACCGGTCCGAGAATCCATTGCAGGAGCGAGGTGAAGGCAATCAGATCACGGATTTCGATGCGTTTACCGAGGTCCTGAAAAAATTTGACGGCCACGGAGGTGAAAAGGCTCAGGCCGATGCCCGACATGAAATAGAGCCCGGTAAACACCTCACAAAGCGTGAAAACCAACACCCCGAGTCCCAGTAATTGTATGCTTCTGCCTGACAGATATGTCATCATCTGATTTTTATGGGATCCGTCCCCCGATATTTTGTTCGAATGAGCGGCAAACCGCTTCAAACGACCAGTCTTCAATGATCTCCATTGATGCCTGTCCCATTTCCTGTGCCAAGGTGCGGGAGGCACTCATTTTTAAAAGCAACTCCATGCAATGATCCACATCCCCCGACCGGAGTATATAACCATTCTTCCCCGGTTTCACAAGGTCGGTGGCGCAACCGCAATGATCGCTGACCAAAACTCCCTTACCGCATGCCATGGCTTCGTTGACAACCAGACCCCAGGTTTCTCCGGGTCCCCTGGAAGGAAGAACCAGCAGATCGCCCAGCCTGTATACCAACGGCATCCGGCTTTGATTCTGGAAAGGAAGGATATGAAAATTTCTGCGGCCCAGGATCCGTGACCTTATGTCGTTCTCCAGCACACCATTGCCAGTAAAGATAAAATGGAGATCATCCCTGTTCAGGCGCAGCCCGGCTTCTATCAGCAACAGAGGGTCCTTCTTGGGTTCAAATTTCCCGACAAACAGCACCACCGGTTCATGATCGCCGATACCCATTTCCCTCCGCCAGTTTTCGGCTTTCCCTTGTATCTCACCTCCCGGGTCGCTGAACCGCCGGTTGTCAATCGCATGCGGGGCAAAGAAGAGCCTCTCCGCACGAAAACCATGTTTAAGAAAGTATTGTCTGTTATTTTCACCGACATACAAGGCATAATCGGCATGCCTGTAGATCCAGGCAAGAAAGAGCCTGCGGAGCAGGGTACGCGGGCCGCCCGTTTCATCCAGCAAGGTTGAATCCCCGCGAAACCACAAGGGGAGTTTTCCCCGGAAGTATTTCATGGCATGATAATGGGCATGATAATTCCAGCCGTATACAATCAGAGCCTGGGCTCCCCAGACCGATATCCGGTCATTCAGTTCGGGGCATACGATCCCTCTGTATGAACCAGGACCCGGCCGGGTAGATACATTCGTGATGAATTCATACGAATAACCCTCCAGCAGTGGGATATCCCATTGAATCGTTTGTCCGAAATCCCGGTCAAACAACGACTCCCTGCTCTGACTCCAGGTATAGAATACCCTGATATCCAGGATCTCCGATTTTGCCAGCATCGAGAACATCGGGGCATTGTACTGGATCGGGTGGGAGGTGATGATGGCAAGTTTTTTCCTCATGATCCCACGATTTTATTAAAGAACTCCACCTGTTTACGGGTAGCTTCCCTGGCCGAATAAGGTTCGAATGTATTCCAGTCGGTGGCAGGTGTAAAAGGGATCATTTCCAGGTACTCCTTAAGCACGGGCAGTATTTTCAGGCTGAGTGACCCGGGGGGATCTTCGTTGCGGAAGGTGATGCACTCTCCGGCCCTGGTTGCGGAAAGGATCTCCACCACGCTGCTCTCTTCATTGAATACAGCTATCAGCGGCCGGTTGGCGAGAATATAGGGGTAGAGCTTGGAGGCTGTATAATTTGTATCGGTTGAACCCGGAATGATCAGGATATCGGCATCGAGCAACACCTGCAGGGCAGTGAAATAAGGAAGTCTGTCGGTGATTTCCGTTACCTGACCGTCGATTCCAAGTGCGGCAGCAATGGGTTCGATGGTCTTTTTTCCCTGACCATCTGCCGCGTAGCTTGTTCCTACAAAAAAAAATCTTAGCCTCGAGAATAGCTCAGGATACAGTGCGCATCCGTTCTTCACGGCTGAAAAGATCCCCTTTACGGCAAGGGCCATGTCATGTCCGCCTCGACCGATATAGGCAAGATGGATAGCTGGTCCGCCGGCAGTAAAGAGGGGATTCTGCAAACGGTTTCTCCGGAGGATCTCGAAGTCGACCGGTGCTCCTCCAAAAGGAATGACGGTGCACATCTCAGGCCTGATCCGTGGATATCTCTCCATAAGTATCTTTGGATAGCCGGCTGAAACCGAGACGATACCGTCGACCCTTTTCATGGTGAATGCCTCCATGTATTTATCCAGGGTATAGGCGATGAAAAATTTCGGAGGCCGCTCGTGTCTGGGTTTATCGAGATAGAAATCGTTTCGCCAGGGATCCTGCATATCGATGATAAAAGGGATCCCATATCTCGATTTCCAGTACCTGCCCAGGATCATCACAGGGAAGGCCGTGGTGGAAAAATAGATCAG
>CAYWHQ010000089.1:0-8910 GCA_964457665.1 uncultured Prolixibacteraceae bacterium
GATGATTACGGCTCCAAGACTTTCCTGTGGTTTATCCCAATACTTTCCACAGGTCTTTTCATCTTACTGACCTTTATCAACCGCATTCCACATTCTTTCAACTACCTGGTGACCATCACACCACAAAATGCCGCCCGTCAATATTTTCTGGCCACCCGCATGTTACGGGTCCTGAAAACCATCCTCAATGCTCTGTTTCTATACATCTCCCACAGGATCATTCAAAGCGCGATCCATCCTGAAAACGGACCATCCCTTTGGCTTCTTCCGTTCTTTCTGATCTCTCTTATGATCAGCTTACTGGTATATCTGCTTCTGTCCACCAAAAAATAACACGGACATGAAACATCTCCTTTCGGTCAGTACCTTTCTGATGATACTAATGCCTGCCTTCTCTCAAACCGGATATGAGTCAGTAAACGCCTGGATAGGTACAAGGGAGATGGGACATACTTTTCCGGGCGCCTGCGTCCCCTTTGGATTCGTGCAGCTCAGTCCCGACACCGATACCATCCCATATGAACTGAACGGACAATACAATCCAATGGTATATAGGTATTGTGCCGGCTATCAGTACGACGATAAAACCATTGTAGGATTCAGCCATACCCATTTCAGCGGTACCGGCCACTCTGATCTTGGAGACATCCTGATCATGCCTACAGTTGGAAAAATCCAGCTCAACCCGGGAACCTCAAGCCAGCCGGCAAACGGATACAGGTCACCATACCGCCACGAAACAGAAAAAGCATATCCCGGATTTTACTCAGTCTTCCTGGATGAACCTGCAGTGATGGCAGAGCTCACCGTTACCCCCAGATGTGGTTTTCACCGATATACATTTCCAGCCAGCGACAGCGCCAACATCATCCTCGACCTCGATCACGGAATTTATCATTACGATGGAAAGGTAATCTGGGCCCATGTACGTGTATTGAACGACAGCACGGTTGAAGGGTACCGATTAACCAGCGGGTGGGCAAGGTCCCGGTATATGTATTTTGTGATGGTATTTTCCAAGCCATTTCTTGACTACGGATTCCGGAACGAAGAAAAGTCCGTCTACCGTGGATTCTGGCGTAGGTTCGATCAGGATCAGGGATTCCCTGAAATGTCAGGCAGAAAGATCAAAGGTTGGTTCAGATTCCATACCATGGAAGGAGAAAAAATCACCATGAAGGTCGGACTGTCGGCCGTCAGCACGGAGGGTGCGCGGATCAATCTGAACCATGAGATCCCGCATATGGATTTCGACCGCACGCGCACAGAAGCGGAGAACCGTTGGAGAAAAGAGCTGAACCGTATCTCCCTGGATGCCCCTACTGAGGAAAAAACCGTGTTTTATACAGCCCTGTACCATGCACTTCTCGCTCCGGTTATTTACCAGGATGTCAACGGACTGTACCGGGGTATTGACCATAATATTCACAAAGCCTCAGGCTTTACCAATTATACCATCTTCTCCCTCTGGGATACCTATCGGGCTCTACACCCGTGGCTTACCCTCATGTATCCGGGATTGACCTCCGATCTGATCAACTCTATGCTGGTACATCAGCAACAAAGTCCGGAAAAGATGCTGCCAGTATGGTCACACCATGGAAATGAGAACTGGTGTATGATCGGATACCATGCAATTCCTGTGATTGCCGATGCCTATACTAAGGGGATACGGGGCTTTGACGAGGCAAGAGCGCTCAGCGCCTGTATAGAAACAGCTGAGAATAAGTACTATGAAGGAATCAAATCCTACCGGAAGATCGGTTATGTCCCGCAGGAAGATTCCCGCAACGCCGCCTCCGTTACCCTCGAATACGCATACGATGATTACACCCTGGCACGTCTTGCAGAAGCCATCGGCCGAAATGTAGAAATCAGCAAACCGTTAAGGGAATATGCTCAGGAGGTTACAGCAAGATATGATAAAAGCGCAGGATATTACCGAAATATCTGGGATACTACCGTGGGATTTATGAGGACCAGAAAATCGGATGGTACCTGGAAATCACCTTTTGATCCGCTCAGCACCCATGGGCAGGGCTTTATTGAAGGAAATTCCTGGAATTACTCCTTTCATGTACCCCATGATGTAACCGGACTGATCCGTTTGATGGGTGACGAAGATGCTTTTGTCGCCAGGCTCGATTCCCTTTTCACCATGCATCTTGATGACATTCATTTCAGAGAAACGGAGGACGTCACACGGGAAGGGCTTATGGGCAATTATGTTCATGGTAACGAACCCAGTCATCACATTCCCTACCTTTATAACTGGACTTCCCGTCGATGGAAAACTTCCGACCGGGTATGGCAGATCATGCGTACCATGTACCGGAACAGCCCCGACGGATTGTGCGGCAATGATGATTGCGGACAGATGAGCGCCTGGTACCTTTTCAGCGCACTCGGTTTCTACCCGGTATGTCCGGGCGATGGCCGGTACTATATCGGAATACCCATCGCAGAGAAGATCATCGTGCATCTTCCGGAAGGAAAAACACTCACCATTCTCGCAAGGGGGCTTGGTGAAAAAAACAGATGTGTCCAGAGGGTTCGGTTTAACAATCGCGAACTTAATTTAAATTACATTGAGCATCAGGAACTTATAGAGGGCGGAATTCTGGAATTCGAGCTCACTGCCAACCAACCTTGATTTTTCTATAATAATGCTTGACTTCTGAAAAAATAATATTATTTTTGTGATCTATTATGATATCATTTTAATATTAAACTGATAAACCATGGAAAAAGAGAAAAACGTATCGGCGACTTCCGGTTATATGGGTGTTGCCTACATCATTGTTGCACTGGCTGCAGGTATACTGGGGCTGGTATTTCTGAACCACTCCCTGACCATAATCGTCATCTGCATGATTCTTCTGCTTTCGGTTATACTGGTCAGCGCCGGTCTGATTGTCATCAATCCGAACGAATCCGCCGTCATGATACTTTTCGGGGCATATTCAGGCACGGTGAAGAGAAACGGGTTCTTTTTCGTCAATCCGTTTTATGTCAAGAAGAAGATCTCCCTTCGGGCAAGAAATCTGAACAGGGATCCGATCAAGGTGAACGACCGCCTCGGGAATCCAATCATGATCGGCATAGTCCTCGTCTGGAAGGTTGAGAACACCTATAAAGCTGCCTTTGAGGTGGACGACTACGCACATTTCGTCGATATCCAGAGTGAATCAGCCACCAGGAAGCTAGCCGGTCATTATGCTTACGACAACTTCGATGACGAGCAGAAAGAGGTGACCCTTCGTTCAGGCGGGGAGGAGGTCAATCAGGCTCTGGAGAAAGAACTTTCAGAGCGGCTGGCCATGGCTGGCATTCGTGTGCTGGAAGCCAGGATCAGTTATCTTGCCTATGCCTCCGAAATTGCCGGAGCAATGCTTCGCCGCCAGCAGGCGACGGCCGTTGTTGCGGCACGTACCAAGATCGTGGAGGGCGCCGTAAGTATGGTGGAACTGGCGCTTGACCAGCTGAGCAAAAAGCATGTGGTCGACCTGGACGAAGATAAGAAAGCCACGATGGTGAGTAACCTGATGGTAGTTTTATGTTCCGACAAGGACACTACGCCGGTAGTCAACACTGGAACCCTCCATCAATAAATCATGCCTGCCAAAAAAAGTTTTGTACTCCGCCTGGATCCACAGGTCTATGAAGCCCTGGAAAAATGGGCTGCCGATGAATTCCGCAGCGTCAACGGTCACCTGGAATGGATGATCGAAAAGATGCTGAAGAAAGCGGGTCGGAACCCTAAGGCAAAAAAGTAGGCTGATTTGGTATCTTTGCCAAAATTTTCATCTATGACTTTTATTGAGGAGCTCCGGTGGAGAGGGATGATCCACGACATGACCCCCGGAACGGAGGAACAGTTAAAGAAAGAGGTCACTTCCGGGTATATCGGCTTTGACCCTACATCCGATTCACTCCATATCGGGAACCTGGCCTCCCTGATGTTGCTGGTGCACTTGCAGCGGGCCGGTCACAAACCGGTAGCGCTCGTCGGAGGAGCCACCGGCATGATCGGTGATCCCTCAGGAAAATCGGAAGAACGAAACCTTCTGGATGAAAAAGTGCTGAGATACAACCAGGATTGCATCCGAATGCAGTTGGAGAAGTTCCTCAATTTCGATTGCGGTCAAACCTCTGCCATGATGGTCAACAATTACGACTGGATGAGTCAATTCGGCTTTCTGGAATTTCTCCGGGATGTCGGGAAGCATATAACAGTCAACTATATGGCTGCCAAGGACTCCGTAAAAAAAAGAATGGAGTCAGGTTCAGGTATCTCCTTCACGGAATTCTCCTATCAGCTGGTACAGGGGTATGACTTCTGCTGGTTATATGAGCATAACAATGTCAGGCTTCAGATGGGTGGTTCCGACCAGTGGGGCAACATTGTTACGGGAACCGAACTCATCCGCCGGAAACTGGGAGGTGAAGCCTTTGCGCTTACATGCCCCCTGATTACCAAAGCCGATGGTGGTAAGTTTGGCAAAACCGAATCAGGCAATGTATGGTTGGATCCGAAAAAAACCTCACCCTATAAGTTCTACCAGTTCTGGCTTAATACAAGCGATGCCGAGGCAGCTGAATATATCCGCAAGTTCACCCTTCTTCCGAAGGAGGATATCGAATCGCTGGAAGAACAGCATGCTGCAACCCCACATCTTCGTATCCTGCAAAAGAGTCTTGCCAGAGATATCACCATCAGGGTCCATTCCGAAGCCGACTACCGGTCGGCTACTGAAGCCTCAGAGATTCTCTTTGGCAAAGGCACCACCGAAACGCTGAAACAACTGGATGAAGAAACCCTTCTATCGGTTTTCGAGGGTGTTCCTCAGTGTGACACCAGGAGACAGGAGCTGCAGGAACCCTTGCCAGTTGTGGATTTCCTGGTAGACCTCACCCATATCTTCTCTTCGAAAGGAGAAGCAAGAAGAATGCTAAAAGAAGGAGGTGTCTCCGTCAATAAGGCAAAAATTAACGAAGATGCGCTGATCAATACCTCATCCCTGCTGCAAAATAAGTACATCCTGGTACAGAAAGGAAAGAAGAATTATTTTCTGGTTATCCTGACGGATTAAGCGATGGCAAACATCCTTCCTTAACCATGAATACGCGAAGAATCAGGGATTACTCCACGAACTGCTTTGCATAGTATTTGGCGGTCAGCTTTTCGCCTGTCGCTTTCGCGATCATATCATTCCAGTAATAACGGTTGCCGGGCTTGAAGACTTTCTCCTTCAGGTAGTTCCCCACTTCGGGTCTCCCCGCAAAACTCTGAAACCTGTAATCATCTGATTTCAGGACATTCCCTACAATGTAATAATACAGTTGGGAGGCCAGCAGTTCGCCCATCAGATAATTGTGATAATAGCACGGGAATGTTGCAATATGAATTTTGGTGGCCCAATCTGGTTCATCCCGGCCTCCCGGGCGTTTAAGCAACTGATACTCCTCCGCAAGATCCCACCAGAGTTTGTTCAGGTCAAGGTCGGGATTCTTGTACATCTCCCGTTCAAAACGATACATTACCTGCGCCCAACGGCTGAATACCAGTTGTTCCAGACGGAGGGTCTTGAAGCTGTTTTCGGCAATCATCATCTTCTCCTCCTCATTGATGCCCACCATATCCCTGATCCACTGCGGATTACTTGAGAACCGCCCAAAGATCATGGCAATGGCTTCTGTCGTGAAGGTATGGGCTGGTTCCCGAAGGGCGAAAGGCAGCGTTGTGTCGATGTGAAAGTCGTAGACCGCGTGCCCGAACTCATGGAGCATGGTATTCATCCAGTAGCTGTTCGGTTTTATGTTACACAGTACGCGAACATCCCCCTTCTGGTCTATGTCGGTACAGAAAGCGTGCTGCATTTTCCCTTCTTTCTCATATAAATCACTGTTTTGCAGGATCGATTCGATCGGTAATCCAATTCCGGCATAATAAGTGGCCGTCAGTTTCTCAAGGTCCTTATCCTTATAGTAAACATTCAGGTTGAGATCGTAAATCCGGGGTGCCTCCTGGAAAAACCTGTTCTGGTAATTCCACGGCATCAGGTCTTCCTTACTTTTCAACCCGTAATAATTTACCAAATAATCATCGATATCACCTTTTACCTGAAGAAAAGCTTTTTTCGTCAAGGTGTCCAGTTCATCAAAAAGGGCTTTTACCTCTTTCGGATCCTGATCGCTCAAGGTCAGGCTCATCTCGTGATAGTTTCTAAAACCGAGGTCCTTGGCAACCTCGTTGCGCTTCTTCACCAGCTCTCTGATATCATCCGCCACTTCCCGGCCAATTTTCTTCTGCGCAATCCAAACAGCCTCCTGCAACTTTACATCCTTCGATTCACGCAGGATCTCCTCCACGTCATTGTCGGTCAGCTTTTTTCCGTTAAGCTCAGTTCTGAAAGTGGTGTATTTCATTTCGATCTGCGTCTGCATACGGATGATCTCATTCAGCCGGGAGGTGTCAGCTTCGGCCATTTTATAGAGACGGTAGAGGACATCCATCTGCCGGTTCAGTAAACTGTCGGTGATCAGGCCCGAAACCTTGATCTCTTTCAGTTCTGTAAGTGAAGCGGAATCGGAAAGTACAGCGGTCAGCTGGAGACTCAGGGATTCAGCCCGTTTAAAATCCTCCTCTTTCCCGGAGATCGCAGCATTCCAGTAAGCAAGGTTCAGTTCTTTCGACACCGGGATCACCAGTGAATCATGTTTTTTGATAAAGTTGGTGAGTCGCTGTTTCATGTGCTCTCTCTTGTTTGAACATGCAGTGAAAAGAAGGGCTGCCGACAGCAGCACCATCATAGCTTTCAGTATTCTCATATGATGTGTTTTAAATTTCCTGTCAATCCGTCGTCCAGGTTGCCCCCTCCTTGGTATCCTTCACCTGTATCCCCAGTGAGGCCAGGGTATCCCTTATCTTATCGGAAGTTGGCCAGTCCTTTCGTTCCCTCGACTGCTGCCGTATCTGAAGAATCAGGTCCATCAATCCGCTGAGCTTCCCGGCATGATCTCCTTTTCTTTCGTCCAAAAGTCCAAGGATCTCAAAAGCAAATGTACGGAAGATCCTTTTCAGGACAGTAATATCCTGTTCACCCATTTCCTCCTTCCCGTCAAAGGCGGCATTGACCATTTTCACTCCCTCAAAAAGGCTGGCGATCAGTACCGGTGTGTTGAAGTCGTCGTTCATGGCATTGTAGCAGGAGGATTCCAGCATCGATAATCCAGCTACCGAAGAACCCCCGGTTCCTCCAGGCGTCAGTTTTTCAAGCGTTTCAATGGCTGAAATCAGCTTCTTAAGTCCCTTTTCGGCTGCCTGTAGTGCTTCATTGGAGAAATCGAGTGTGCTTCGGTAATGCGACTGAAGGATGAAGAACCGGATGGTCATAGGGCTGTAGGCCTGTTGAAGGGCCGCATGTTTCCCGGTAAATAACTCATCAAGGGTGATGAAGTTCCCCAGCGATTTGCCCATCTTCTGTCCATTGATCGTGATCATGTTGTTATGCATCCAGTACCTTACCGACTCTTTCCCGTTAGCTGCGGCCGACTGGGCGATTTCACATTCATGGTGCGGGAAAAGCAGATCCATCCCTCCCCCGTGGATGTCGAAAACCTCGCCAAGATATCTGGTACTCATGGCCGAACACTCGAGGTGCCATCCGGGGAATCCGTCGCTCCATGGAGAGGGCCAACGCATGATATGTTCAGGCGAGGCTTTCTTCCAGAGAGCAAAATCGACCGGGTTCCGTTTCTCGTTTTGTCCTTCCAGTTCCCTGGTGTTGGCCATCAGATCCTCAATTATACGGCCTGAAAGTTTACCATAATGGTGTGTTTCGCTGTATTTTACGGTATCGAAATAAACCGAACCATTGACCATATAGGCATATCCTGCATCCAGTATCTTCTGCACCAGTGCGATTTGTTCGATCATATGCCCGGAGGCACGCGGTTCAATGCTGGGGCGCAGAACATTCAGCAATTCCATGTAATGATGGTAGCGGTCAGAATAAAACTGTGCAAGCTCCATCGGCTCGACTTGCTCAACCCTCGCCTTTTTGGCGATCTTGTCCTCCCCCTCGTCCTGGTCGGCCTCCAGGTGGCCCACGTCGGTAATGTTCCGGACATAACGAACCTTATAGCCGAGATGCTTCAGATAACGGAAAACAATATCAAAGGTAATGGCAGGGCGGGCATGACCCAGGTGAGGATCGCCGTATACAGTCGGACCGCAGACATATAATCCGGAAAAAGGAGGATTAAGCGGTACAAACTGCTCCTTGTTTCGGGTAAGGGTATTAAAAAGGAACAAAGGGTTCTCCATGGCCGGAATTTTCACGACAAAGGTAGGAAAATCGTAAAATGAGCTGGCCAGGCATACATTACTATTTTGTACCTTCGTACTTGTTCAGGGATCCGTGACAGGGAAATGTCGTCTTTCTGACGTGAGAATGACATTCCGGATTCGTGAACTGTTTTTAGGTTAAACCGTAAAATTGCTGAAAATCCAAATGATGAAGCAACCCGAACTTGGGAAGAAGATCGCCGAACTGCGCAAAGCCCGCGGATTCACGCAGGAAGAACTCGTGGAGACTTGTCACCTGAGTGTTCGTACCCTTCAGCGGATTGAGGCCGGAGAGGTCTCTCCGCGCAGCTATACACTAAAGATCATCTTCAAAGCGCTGGACTATCCTTTGGATCTGGTATCCATGGATCCCAAACGACCCGGGTTATCGGTCAGGCAAACTTTTCCATGGCTGGAACAATTGATCTGCAAGATTTTCAATCTGTTTAACTTTAAAACAAATACCATGATCAAGATCTCTATCCTTACGCTGGTTATCGCAGTCGCGATTCTTACCGGTGTTTTTTTCAGTAAATCAAGTGACGCGCAAAAGGTCAATG
>CAYWHQ010000090.1:0-3997 GCA_964457665.1 uncultured Prolixibacteraceae bacterium
TCCATGGTTGTCATCGGAGAAAAAAATGTCATAAATATCAAATACGGTCCGGCTCTCCTGCTTTACCCACGATTCTCCGCAATCGGTCGTCTTGAGGATGACCCCTGAATCGCCGGCAGCCCACCCTGTACAGCTGTCGGTGAAGCAGACCGACCGGAGGATGGTCATTACCGGAGGTTCAAGCTTTTCCCAGGTCCCCTGGGTAAAAGAGACCCACGGTAAAACGAAGAAAGCTGCCATCAGAATAATCCGCATATGCCAAGATCCGATACAAAGATAGTTGGTAATACTATAACGAAATGAGATGTTTTTACGAAACCGTTCTCTCCAAAATCCTCTGCATATCTGCCTCAAAATTAAAATGCCGTGCACTTTCATTCTGATTCAGTTAAAATCCGGAGAATTTTGATTAATAAAAAAAAAGATCTATTTTTGTTTCGTTATTCGACGAAATACTAATTATGGCGATGAAACCCTTCTCCCCCTATTCCGAAGAGCCGAGGCGGATTGCCCATTCCACGCTCTCAGAACATCTGAAGGAGGTGAAAAAACCGCGCCTCATCGAGGGAGAAATCAATCCGTCAGCACATCAACACATCAACAAGTCAACATTATGGAAATCAAGATTCTGGGACCAGGTTGCCCGAAATGCAGGACCCTTGAGAAGCTCACCCGTGAAGTGGTAGAGAAAAACAGGATTGAAGCCATCATCAGCAAAGTGGAAGACATCATGGAGATCATGAAGTATGGGGTCATGTCCACCCCGGCCCTCGTGGTGGATGAGAAGGTTGTTATCAAGGGAAGGGTTCCCTCCGAAGAGGAAATTTTGAATGCATTAAAGGGCTGATTATTAACTAAACTAAAAAAAATAAGCGTATGATCAAGAGAACATTGGTACCTGTAATGGTCCTGCTTTTTTCTATGGACCTGTTTGCAATGCTTCCCTTAGAGCCAAAGGTGGAAGTCTATTATTTTCATTTCACCCGTCGTTGTACAACCTGTAACAATGTGGAAAGGGTTGCAAAAGAATCGGTTTTAAAGTTGTTTCCCGACCAGGTGAAAGCAGGTGAAATAACCTTTCAAAGCGTGAACCTGGATGAGAAGGAGGGTAAAGCTATTGGAAAAAAGATAAAGGTGGAGGGTCAGTCACTGGTCATTGTCGGCGCCGGTAAAAAGATAGATCTGACAGACAAAGCTTTCATGTGGGCTAACGGGAATCCGGAAAAATTAACCGCCGAGATTAAAAAAGCGGTGGATGGGTTAATGAATTGATGTGCTGATTTGCTGATGTGATAATGTGTTGTTTATGGAACTGGCTTGCAATATGCATATACTCAAAATCCTGCCCTTCCATTGGAGACCTTCACAATAAGCCTACTCAGCTTTTGAAATTGTTATCCAAAAAAACCTCCACCTCCAAAAAATCATTAAACAACTAACCTTCTACACATTAGCACATTATGCCCTTCCTCCAAACCCTCCTAGAAAACTCCCAGTACGCTTCGCTCACAGCGCTTATTCTGGGCTTAATGACTGCGATTAGTCCTTGTCCGCTGGCCACCAATATCAGCGCCATAGGTTTTATAAGCCGCGACCTGGAAAACCGAAGACGAGTATTCCTCAAAGGATTGGTATATACCCTTGGCCGGACCATTTCCTACACCGGTTTGGGAGTGATCATCTATTTCGGAGCAAGCAAGATGAACATTTCCATGCTGTTTCTGGGCTGGGGTGAACGGTTGCTGGGGCCTATCATGATTCTGATCGGATTGTTCATGCTCGATTTCATCAAACTTAAATTTCCGGGATTTTCTGGGCTGACCGAAAAACTTGGAGAGCACAGCAAGCGAAGTTACCTGGGGACCCTGCTTCTTGGAGTTGTATTCGCACTGGCCTTTTGTCCATATAGCGGCGTACTGTACTTTGTGATGCTGATCCCTATTACGGTGGCAAGTCCATCGGGTCTATTCCTGCCGGTTATTTATGCCATTGCCACAGGACTTCCGGTGATCATTTTTGCCTGGCTGCTGGCCTATGCCGTGGGTAATGTGGGAAAACTCTATGATCGGATCAAGGTGTTTGAACTCTGGTTCAGGAGGGTTGTAGCCGTGTTATTCATCATTGTAGGGATTTATTATATTTTGCTCTTTTTGATTTGAAGATTTGAAAATTTGAAAATTTGAAGATGACGAATGAGTCTTTTACCTTACAGGAGGCATTTATCAGCGGAGGAATCATGAATTTTACACCACGGATTGCGTTTGAATGGTGTAAAAAGGGAGCTGTTTTGGTGGATGTCCGCGAATCTTATATGAACCGTTTCAAACAATTTGATGTTCCTGAGCTAATCTTTTGTCCATTCAGTATTCTGGAAGAGAATTACATGCAGTTTCCTCATGATAAACCCTTGATATTTGCCGATGCCGTAAGTTTATATAGCAAAGAGGCCGTTAAGTTTCTTGCCGGAAAAATACCTGGTTCGAATATAGTAAACCTGGCCGGAGGGCTGGTGGAATGGGAACGTGATGGATTACCAGTTTTAATGGATAAAAGCGAAAGGTTAACTGGGTCGTGTATGTGCCAGTTGCGGACGAGGGAGAAATAATTTGAAGATTTGAAGATTTGAAGATTTGAAAATTTGAAGATTTGAAGATTTGAAGATTAAGATATTATTTTATAGATGAAGAGAGAACTGAGCGTTTTATTTTGGATGATAGTGGTCTTTCTGGGGGTGTTTTTTTTGCCACTTGGAAATCCAGTGTTCGAAACAGCAATCGATGCCACACTGGATCTGTCGAAATGGTATGCCCGGGAACATGTGGTGTTATGTCTGCTTCCGGCCTTCCTTATTGCCGGGGTAATTTCAGTATTTGTCAGTCAGGCATCCGTGATCAGATACTTCGGTGCCAAAGCCAAAAAATGGGTGGCCTATTCGGTGGCTGCGGTCTCAGGAACTATTTTAGCTGTTTGTTCATGTACAATTTTGCCCCTATTCTCCAGCATTCACAAACGGGGCGCCGGACTTGGTCCTGCGATTGCGTTCCTTTATTCCGGTCCTGCCATCAACATCCTGGCGATCATCCTTACCGCACGAATCCTTGGATTTGAACTAGGTATAGCCCGTGTCATCGGAGCAGTTTTGTTTAGCATTCTGATCGGTTTGATCATGGCATTCATTTACCGGAAAGAGGAAAAAGCAAAGGCTGAGGAACAAATGAATTTCCCGGATGTTCCGGAAACCCGTCCGATTTGGCAAACCTCCAGCTTCTTTTTCACCCTGGTCCTGATTCTTGTGTTTGCCAACTGGGGGCGACCAGCCGAAGGAGAATCCAGCGGCTTATGGTATTTTATCTGGCATTCAAAATGGTTAATTACCGGGATCTTCGGATTAATCCTCGCATTGATCATGGTTAGGGTCCTGAGGTTGAAATACTGGCAGGTTGCCATGGCTGTTGCGGCTACCGGACTGACAGCCCTTTTGTTCCATAACCCGATGATCTCCATGGTAACCGGGATCGCAGCCGTAAGCATCATCAGTTTGCTGGACAAGACCCCGGAAAGTGAAAACCGCGAATGGATCCTTTCCAGTTGGGGATTCACCAGGCAAATCGTCCCTCTTCTGGCCATCGGGGTCGTGATCGCAGGATTCCTTCTGGGATCTACCCATGACGACACCTCCATCCCGGGCGTGATACCCAATGCGTGGATTTCGTGGCTTGTGGGAGGAAATTCCATATGGTCTAACCTCTTCGCCTCCGTCATCGGAGCTTTTATGTATTTTGCCACGCTCACTGAAGTTCCTATCCTGCAAGGACTTATCGCTTCGGGGATGGGGAAAGGACCGGCATTGGCGCTGTTGCTGGCAGGCCCTTCGTTATCACTACCCAACATGCTGGTGATCAGGGGAGTGATCGGAACTCAAAAAACCCTGGTATATGTTATAACAGTCATTGGACTTTCGACCATTGCAGGATTGATTTATGGAATGATCTTATGA
>CAYWHQ010000090.1:4007-8838 GCA_964457665.1 uncultured Prolixibacteraceae bacterium
AAATACTCGGCACATAGCCAAAATCATACATCTTCTTAAACAGGATCATATGAAAAATTCAATCGGATTCATCGGTGGTGGCAGGATCACCCGGATCATCCTGCAGGCCTTTCAAAACAAAGGATTTACCCCCGCACAAACAGTGGTTACCGAACCCAATCCGGAGGTAATGAGTGCACTGAAGAGATCATTCCCCTTTATCCTGGAGGGAATTGCTGAAGAAGCAGCGAAACAGGAGCTCCTTTTTGTTGCCCTGCATCCTCCTGTCATTATGGAAACATTGGATAAAATCAAAGCATTTATCCTCCCGGAAACCAATGTGATCTCGCTGGCACCGAAGATCACCATCGAAAAGATCTGCGAAAAACTGAACGGGCTGAAAAACGTGGCCCGACTTATCCCCAATGCCACCTCGATCATCAACGAAGGATACAATCCGGTTTCCTTTGCCCCTGGTTTCAGAGAAAAAGAAGGTATCCTTGCGCTGTTGAAGTTACTTGGCGAGACTTTCGAAACCGATGAACCGAAACTGGAAGCTTACGCCATTGTTTCGGCTATGCTGCCCACCTATTTCTGGTTTCAGTGGCAGGGGTGTGTGAAGATCGGGGAGCAGATCGGGCTAACAACCGAAGAGTCGCGCAATGCAGTGGCTAAATCGCTGGAGAAATCCATCCTTACGATGTTTTCTTCAGGCATGACCTTCCCGGAAGTTATCGATCTCATACCGGTGAAACCCATCGGAGCGCAGGAACCACAAATTAATGAGATCCTTTCCGGGAACCTCTTGGCGTTATTCGAAAAAATTAAACCACAATAAGATGCCTATTATCATGAAATTCATAAATAAATCTTTTTAACGCACAGAGTATGAAAAAGATCCTTGTCGTGATGTTCCTGGTGTATTCTACCGTTACAGCAACAACCTTCGCTCAGCAGCAGAAGGGTACGGTTGAAGTCTTATATTTCAAAACCAACCTGGCATGCTGTAAGGCACGAGCATGCAACGCCTTAGAGGGCAAAGTAATAGAAGTTGTCGATAAAAACTGGACGGATGGCAGTGTGACCTTCAGACAGGTTAAGCTCAGCGATTCAACAAACACTGACCTGGTAAAGAAATACAATGCCCGGTCTCAATCCCTTATCCTGATCAAAACCAATAAGAAAAAGAAAGCATCCCTGGATATTTCTGCAATACTTCAGGAGTACGCCAAGACAAACGATACACAAAAGTTTGAGACCGAGTTTACCGCCAAGATCAATGAGTTTATCAAACAAAAGTAAGTCCCGGGTAAAAGGAATTCTAAACCTTATCGTTGTCGCACCTGGATTGGGATTTTTTGTTGCGCTATTCCATTTCTAAGGGAGCATGAATAACCTGCTCTCAAGGAAAATGACGGAACAAGCCGGAACTGAGACAAAGAAGACCATGGCCCAGGTCGTGGACTCAGCATACAACTATCAAAAGAATGGGAAAGCTTACAAGATTACCTTCCTCGAATTCGGAGCGACCGGTTGTATCGCATGCAAACGTATGGAAACAGTGATGGAGCAAACCCGGAAAGCCTATCCCGAATCTGTTCAGGTCTTTTTTATCAATGCACTCCGTCCTGAAAACCAGGATCTGATTAAATACTACGGTATTACGTCAATCCCGGTTCAGGTGTTGCTGGACGAATCCGGGAAGGAATTTTACAGTCACACCGGATATATCTCATTTGATGACTTGAAAGCCGAGTTTAATTTTGAGTGAAAGAACCCTTCATGAGAACTTCCATGCAATTTTTACTGGGAACCATGCTTCTGTTATTGGTTTCATGCAAAAAGGAAAAGCCTCCTCCATCTGCAGGAGATATCGTCATTTTAAGTCTGTCGGCTACAGTTAACCCTGTAAAAGCATGGGACACTACTATAATAACAGTGGAGGCCACCGGGCATGATCTCCGCTATGGATGGGAAGCAAATCACGGCAATTTCACTGGTGGAGGAAAAGAGATCCGTTACGCTGCAGGGGAGTGTTGTGTGGGATTGAATACCATCACCTGTCGTGTTTTCAATGACTCAGGAGCGGTTTCAGATACGATCATGATCAGGGTAACCTCCTATTTCGGACCCTAATATCAATTGAATATGAAGCTCCAGGCTGGCATTCCACTTTTACTTGGTTCTTTTTTACTGCCTTCATTTCTCAATGATTCCGCTTTTGCACAGTGTTGTGCATCAGGTAATCCCTTTATCAGCGATGCGGAAAATCCTGCCCTTCAATCTAAGGTGCTTACAGCAAGTTTCCTTTATCGTTATAATTATTCCCATCAATACTTCCTCAACGATACCAGGTATGATGACCTTCCTTTCAGCCAGCAATCTTTCAGTAACTATCTGGAAATGCAACTGGCTTATGGGATCACCAATTGGATGACTGTGCTAACCGATCTGGGATATTTCATCAATAAAACACTAAAAACTACAAACCAGCAAACGTACCGCGGAAACGGAACAGGCGATCTTGCTATATTAATTAAATTCAATGCCTGGAACCATCCCAGGTCCAGGTTTTCTGTCTCACCAGCCATCGGAGTTAAGTTTCCCGTTGGAGTATTTGATCAGGAAGTGGACTATGTAAAACTGCCCATTTCCGTTCAGCCCTCTTCAGGAAGCTTTAAATATACCGGCAATGTATTTGCCTCAAAGGGATTTGGGAAAAAACTCAGCCTGGCACTTTTCGTTTCCTACGAGTATTCGCAACTCATTGATAGTGATAATTTTTACTACAAGTACGGCGACCTGTGGATCGGAGCACTCTATTTCAACTATCAGGTTTTAAAGTGGTTAAATACAAACCTTCAGGTCCGGAATGAATATCGTGCAAAATCCTCACGGGAAAACCAGCAGATCGTCGAGGCATCAGGGTATGACGTCGTATTCGTGACACCTCAGGTTAGTTTTTCGCTGCCCCGTAGCTGGTTTTTATCGGCCTATGCCGATATACCCCTGTATAAATACTACAATGACCTCCAGATGTCGTTCGGATACGCCATCTCTGCCCGTGTGACCAGGAAGATTGATTTTGTTGCCCTGAAGGCGCGAAGAGAGGCTAAAAAATTGAAAGGAAGCAACGATTAATTCATTATATTTAGGAATCATTTAACAGATTACGGTTGTTGCCTGCTATCCGGTAATTGAAGAAAAAATCATTGCATAGTTGAATTTATTTTAACTGCTTAACAATAACTGTCATGAAAACAAAAGGGATGTTTGTTGTACTGACTAGTCTCGTCCTTCTGGCCATTTTTCTGATTTCATTGATCCCGATGCAAGAGGAGGACCGGAGTCCTGTTACCAATCGTGGCCTGATCACCAAAACAGGCGTTTGTCCGCCGTTTCACCTCTATGCCGGAAATGGCAGTCTGATCGACCCGGTTCACGGAATCAATGCACAACTGCCTTATTCCCCAAAGCAAACCTGCGGAAAATGCCACGATTACGACAAGATCACCGAAGGGTATCACTTTCAGCAAGGCAAAGACGAAATGGCATCAGGGGTCTATGCCGAACGGTATCAATGGGCATCCACTCCGGGAAATTATGGCGGAAACTGGTGTTCACCGGCTCCGTTATACAGCTATCTTTCACCAAAAGAGAATGCTTCAGCTACGGAGATGGACATGACCTCTTTTACCTTTATTACCAATGGATGCGGCACCTGTCACCCGGGAGGGGGATCGTTTGAGTTTGACCGTGCCGGTAAACGTTATCCCGATGCGATGAAAGAGCTCAGTTACACAAGCGGTGGGGTGAATGATTTCGACGGCGATTATTACCAGGCGCATTGGGACCGGAGCGGGGTTGGCGAAGGAGACTGTATGCTGTGCCATCTCCCGGAATATGACTTTAAGGGAAGAAATGCCCATCTGTTAAAATGGAATTTCGGCTGGATGGCCACAGCAGGATCGGGACTGGCCTCCGTTACCGGATCGGTAAAAGACTCTGTGCCCCTGACAGTAAACTATGACCTGTTGAAATTTGACAAGGAGGGGAAGCTGTCGATGCACCTTGTAAGGGAACCTCGCAACGAAGCCTGTCTGAACTGTCATGCAAAACCGCAGTGGAAAAAGCGGGGAGCTTCCTTCACCGCAGCAACCGATGTCCACATAGCCAAAGGAATGAAGTGCGTGGATTGTCATCCCGCCGGTTCCATGGCTACAGATGATCGGATCATAGGGAAAGAGGTTCACCAGTTTGGGAAAGGCGATGACCCCGGCGGACATGTGCGGGATGACCTTGACAACACGATGCGGACTTGTTCCGACTGCCACCTGACAGGATACCTGAACGCTCCGATTGCCGATCATTCCTGGCTTCCCTCCTTTCACCTGGAGGAGATCTCATGCCAGGCCTGCCATATTCCGGAACGCAAGGTTAAAGCGGCACTCGTGCAAGTCAGCGATGTGTACAATCCGGGCACCAAAATATCGCCTCCGCCTAAGTATATCTGGACTTTTTACGATCAGCACATGGATTACTGGAACCACTACGGCGAACTGAGCATGTTTACCAATAAAGACCAACCGGCCGATCCATTTATTCCTCAATATGCACGATATAAGGGCCAGATCTTTCCGGTAAATCCGGTACACAGCGCCTGGCCGGGCATCCATACTCCCGGGAAACCGGGTCTCCACCAGCCCAGGATGAAGGATGTATACGCGATGTGGATGAAACACCGGAAAGACCCGCCTTCCTATCCCGGATTGGCATTGATCAGGGATGACAACGGCGACAGCATTCCGGATGTGAACCGGCCGGAGGAGATTGATGCCATTATTAATTCCGT
>CAYWHQ010000091.1:0-8765 GCA_964457665.1 uncultured Prolixibacteraceae bacterium
GTCACCGACAGCCACTCCTGTAGCGCATCATCTTTGGCCACCGTCACACAACCGGCTTCAGGTCTGGCTGCCCAGGCTTCGGTAACGTCAACCATTGCATGTTTTGGGAACTCCACCGGCGCGGTTACCGTATCTGCCACCGGAGGGATCACACCCTATTCCTACGCATGGTCGACGGGCAATACCAACGCCTCGGTCAGCAATCTGCCCGCCGGCACTTATTGGGTAACGGTTACTGAAAACAATAGCTGTCAGGCCTTCTCGAGCGCCACAGTTTCACAACCGGCTCTTCTGACAACCCATGCTTCAGTCTCCTCGCATGTCGACTGCTTCGGGAACTCAAACGGCGCCGTCACGGTATCGGCCTCCGGAGGAACCTCTCCTTACAGCTACCTCTGGTCGAACGGAAACACCAGCACCAGCGTGAACAACCTGGCGCCCGGGACCTATCTGGTCACCGTAACCGACAACAATTCCTGCACCGGCGTCTCCAGCGCAACCGTCACACAACCCGCTTCAGCCTTGTCGGCAAATGCGTCGGTGATCAGCCACCTCTCCTGTAGCGGAGGATCAGATGGTTCTGCGGTCGTTTCTGCCGGCGGAGGTACCTCTCCATACACCTATGCCTGGTCCGACGGAGAAACCACAGCTACTGCAACCATGCTCCCTGCCGGAATAGCCTATGTGACTGTGACGGATGCCCATGCCTGTAAGGCAACCTCCGCGGCAACCCTGACACAGCCTGTTCCGGTCCCGACAACGGTAACCGGTACCTCTCCGATCTGCCAGTTTCTGAATGGTCTTTACCAGACCACCTCCGGGATGTCCAATTATATATGGAGCGTCTCTGCGGGAGGAGCAATCAGTTCGGGAGGAGGTACCAATGATCACTTCGCTGAGGTGACCTGGAACGGACATGGAGCTCAGAGCGTATCGGTTGTCTATTCCAATCCACCCGATGGATGCCAATCTTCTGCTACCAAAGATGTAACGGTCTATCCTGCGCCTGGCTCTGTTATCACCGGGGCCAGCACCGTAACCGTCGGCGATACCGTTACCTATTCCACCCCACTGGTGAGCGGATACACCTACTCCTGGAACTCAAGCCACGGGAATGCGTTACCCTGCATCCCCGGCATGAATTGTCTCACGATCATCTGGGATTTCCCCTGCGGAATCATCAACCCGGGCTTTGTGAAGGTAACGGTTACCGACAACGCAACTGGCTGTATCTCCACAACCACCTTGTGGATCACGGTGAATCCGTAGGGAGGTAGGGAGGTAGGAAGGTAGGAAGGTATGGGAGTATGGGAGTATGAGAGTATGAGAGTATGAGAGTATGAGAGTATGAGGGTTTGAGGGTTTGAGGGTTTGAGGGTTTGAGGGTTGAAAATAAATCTAAAATCTAAAATCTTCAATACAATCTAAAATCTGAAATCTGAAATCTGAAATAGCATTACCTTAAAAGGGTTACAGTTCCGTTTAAGGTTTCGCTTTGTGTCGGTGATTCCGCAGATTCGCAGGTCAGCCGGTAGGAGTAACTGCCGGCTGGCATCTCTTTCCCCTTCGATTTACCATCCCATCCGCTGCCGGGGTCATCGGAGGTGAAGATCAGGCTACCCCAGCGGTCAAAAATCTCAAGGTGCATGCGCACAATGTTGACCCCTTTGGGCCGGAAATAATCGTTCAGCCCGTCACCATTGGGCGTAAAGGCATTCGGGACCCAGATCCTGGAGGGGCAATCCCCGATTTCGGTAGTATCTGCGTCGTAACAACCGTTAACAGAAACCTGCAGCCAGTAGATGCCGGGTTCCGTAACCAGGAGAATGGAATCGTTGCTGCCGTCCTGCCAGGTATAACTGTTAGCCGGGATATTGGAAAAAAGCTGAATCTCACCGCCAGGACAGAGCGTGGTATCCGGTCTGAGTTGCAGACCGATCTCCGGCCTTACCGTCAGAGTGGTCGTATGAATACTGTCGCAACCCATGGCAGAAACAAGGCTGTCGGTATAGATCCCGGAGGTGGCTTGCCAATCACCGCCGGCAAAGATCCGCTCTCCTGCACAAAGGGTCGTGTCGAGGCTGGTTTCGATCTTGTCGCTGAATGTAATGTTTACGGAATCCATAGAGATACAGCCATATTCGCCGGTAACCGCGAGCCAGTACAGACCCGATTGGGTGATGGTGACCGATTGGGTGGTGGCTCCGTTGCTCCACTGGTAACTGCTGAATCCCGTCCCCGCATCGAGGAAAACCTGGTCGCCGGTACACAGCATCCGGTCAGGCCCCAGATCGAGAGGCATGGCGGGCATCACCACGATGGATTTACAGGTACGCTGCTCGTCAGGAAGTCCGGGATCGACGGTGAGCATAATGCTGTAATGTCCTTCCTGTGGATAGATTACCCAGGGATTTTCGAGTGTTGAGAAAGGAATGGTCTGCGCGCTGCAGCCCGGAAAGTAGAACATTGCGAGGGTATGTTGCTGCCCGTCGGTAACATAGGCGTACAGGGTGTCGCGCAGGCGGAACATCTCCGACATGTTTCTGTAATTGCTGGTATTGGCAATGGATCCTATGTGTTCACCTTGAACCGGACCGGTGATGCCGGATAAAAAATTAAGCCTGACAATTCCCCATCCGGGAGTAGCGTTCTCGTTGACTGCGAATCCGGCCAGGTTTTCACAATCACTGAAAACCGTGATGCCTGTATTTTGGTCCAGATCGCCGGGATTGCCCAGGTTTGAAAAAACCGGCACGGCATTCAGGTCGTATCCGAAGTCAAGCCGGCTGATCTGAGAGGTAGTCTGGGTTGAGACAAACAGATGCCATGCCGAATCAACCCTGGTAAGGCAGCATCCCGACGGCCGGAAAATATATGGAGGAACGCTGAGCGCCTCCTCTGCCGGCGGTCCCGCCAGCGTGGATCCGAAGCTGAAACGGGTGATCATATTGCCCGTGTAACTGGTTACAAAGGCATACCAGTTACCGCGGTCGTTGTCGAGCGCAATCCCAAAGGCTCCGTTGAGCGACGAAAAGGGACCAAGCTTTTCCAGCGCCGGTATGCCCGCAAGTGTGGAACCGAAATTCATCCGCACCAGATAGTTGTCGTCGGCAACAAGCGCGTACCAGGTGCCGTTATCGTTCCGGACCTGGATCCCTGCAACGGCATTCGTGAAGATCCCGGAACCAGTGATCACATCAGCTTCTTCAGGCAATTCGTAAAAGTTGTTTGGATGCCTGTACCGCACCACCGAAGCATCGCCCTGGTTTGTCACAAACGAGTAGCACTGATAATTTCCGGTTGCAAGCGCCACGCTGTGCGGCGAGAGGAGCCTGGTCAAAGGATTGCCCAGCGACCTGACCGACACATCATCGAAGGGATTCCCCGTACAAAAGGTCCACTTCCACGTGGTGCCTCCCTGGGAGGTGTTCTGTATCTGAAAGCGCTGACCCACGCATACGGTATCAGGAAGCAGAAACCCTGCTGTGACCTGAGCTCTGTGGAGAGCAGGATGCAGGGCAAACAACAGCATGCATACCCTGTAAAGCATTCGCCGGTAGCCGGTTTCAGACTGGTTTAACATGGTTTCCATTCATCGAGCCAATGGATCAGATTTAAAATGAATTGTCCGTTCTGAGGCGCCAGTTCCGAGTTAAAACCCACTCTGGTCCTGCTATTCACGATCTGGGCAGTGAACATGGCCGCCTCGCCAAATACAGCAATCCGGCCCTTGCCGACCTTCATGACGGCTCCCTGATAGTATCCTTCCAGGTCTTCACGGGGCGTTTTCAGACTGAACCGCCATGCAGTGTCGGGTTGGATGGACTCGTTCCCCTTTTTAAAGCAAAGAATGGGGGTGCAGAGGTCCGGGGCATAAAAAGCCGAACCGGTGAAGGTAACCACGCTGTCGATCCGTTCGCCCGGACGAAATCCGTCGGTGACCAGTGACCTCTGGAGGTTTGAATCACGGCGTGAGAAGACCGACGGAGGCCAGGTGTTTTCTCCGGTAAAGGCAAATCCGTTGATATACTCGAATCCGAAGGCTTTTGCCAGCTTGTTGGCGGCGCCGGCAAAGGGCATATGGTCGGCGATGAGCAGGAGACTTCCGCCTGCTTTAACCCAGCTTTTGATTATCCCGGTCTCCTCTTTTGAAAATGCCGATGGGGTAGGGAGGATCCATCGCTGAAGATTGGAGGAGTCGAGCGCGTTGGCGATCACCAGGATACGGCAGCTGTCAAGCATTCCGGTATTGGTTATCCGCGTGGAAAGATCTCCTGTCCGGTAGCCATCCTGTTCCAGTAACCGGGCAAAGGCAATAAACCCTCCGGTACGTGTGTGGAAATTGTTGTGCCCCTGGTCAATCAGAACCAACGGACCGGTACCGGATGGATAGGCGGGCGCCGGGATAGGGTAGCGGAAGGAGGTATCGGGTTGCTGCTGCGCGAACAGCCCAACAGGGAAACAGATCATGTATATCAGAAACAGAGTGATTTCCCGCCTGATCATTTGAATGGAATTGTTATTCACAAAGATATCGGTTTTAAGGTTCGTTTTTTTCACAAGATACAACATTGAAAAGCCACAGGAAACCAAACCCGGCAGAGAGAGAAAAATTACCGGTAAAAATGGTAGAAGTCAGGACGAGTTACCAATGTCTGGTTGCAGGGATCAGGGGGATTTCGATTATCTTTGCATTCTTATTTCCACATATGATTATTATAGAACAGCCAACTTCGTTGATGAAAATCTGGGAAGAGCGTGAGACTGATTTTGAGGAATTATTGAAAATTGTGGTGGATGTGAAGAAGAATTACCTGGCAGCTGATTCGGAAATGCATGCTGATCTTGAACAGCCATTATTGAACAGGGGTTCGGAGCAACAGGATTTATGGGGTGCAAATATCTATCCGCTCCGGACAGAAGGGAGCCGGATTGAATACACCTCCCTTATAAATATTCGCCCTTCTATCGGCAACAGAAGTATGGAAGTCAGCGATCCCGTGATCAGAGAAAAGATTCAGCTGATTGTATCGGATTTGTTAATATAAGAACCATGTATTCTCTGAAATTACATAGTCATCTGAATCCCGGGAGATGGGAAAAATATAGCGCTACGCAACAGATCCTGATGATCTCAAACGAATTAAACAGGGCAATAAATTGTCTGGTCGACCATCATGATGCTGATGCGGAAAAATGTTTTGAAAGGGCTATTGAACTTACAGATCTTACAATAGAAGATAAACGTTGGAAGAACGGATTAAAGGAACTTTTACGGTTCAGAGAGGGGCTGTCCTATCTTTTTCTTATAAAAGACCCTGATTTGACGCGGCTTTATCTATCCTCCCTTCTGCTTTTAAATGCGGAGGCTTATAACATGCTGTACTCCAAAGAAAAACCTGCAGGTATTTAATCAAATCCCAGCAGAATTCTGAGATAAACCGACCAGGAGGGGCGAAAGCCCGGGTAACCTTTGAGGTTGGTCGGGTAGTACTGCATGGAGAAACCTGGCTCCAGGCCAAAATTGTCGTTCAGCGGGATGCCGGCGCCGGCGCCCAGCATTCCGCCAAAACCAAAAGCATTCTGGTAGATGTTCTGGGTTTGAATATCGGTATTGGGCACATAAACCTGGTCGCCGTAAATATTGATCATGCTGTACTGGGTGCCTTCAATCACCACGAAGCTTTTCTGAACCTGGGTATAGCATAGGGTGGCGGCTGCCTGAAGAAAAAGGTAAAGCTTCGACCTGAAAGGAAAGGAGCGCTGGTAACCCAGGTCGATCAACACCCGGCCCTCCTTGCCTACCACGGGCTCTTCCCGGATATCCTGAAGGGTCAGGTAATACTTTGGATCCACGATGAAGGTGATGACATCGCCGGCGGTGAGCCAGGTATAGTTGGCCTGCAGAAAAATCCCGTTCTTGCGGTTGAAGTTGAACCGGACGAACAAACCACCTTCGAAACCTGTTTTGTAATGCATGTCAAGGGGGTACCCGTCGACAATCACCGTGTCGGCTGCTCCCATTGCCTGCCTGATATCCTGGTACCAGTATTTGTTCCCCATGACATAGTCAAGGTTGTTGACGTTGCCGGGTGATCCATTGTAAAAGTTGGCGGAATACTTTGACGGGAAACAGGCCCCGAGGTTGATACCGAAATCCCATTGCCGGATGCTGTCCACCTGGTCCTCATATCCTGCCCAGGGATCTTTCAGTGCCCGTTTTTCACGGTCATGCCTGCTCTCTGCGGGGATCCATCTCTGTCCCATCACCTCCGTGATGAACGGAAGATTCAGGAACAGCAGAAAAATCAAGAAAAGAGGGTTTATTTTCATTGCAGGTAAGATCAGAAAAGTATATCGGGCAAAGATACTTGTTATCAGAGAATCACCAAAAGCAAGCTTTTCCAAAAAATTTTTTCTGACAATCTTGTGTTTCCATTATTTCTACCTAACTTTGACGGACAGATATTTCCTGGTTGAATGGGACACATACAGGATCTTGTGTTTAAACATGTGCGGAGTGGTGTCATTGTGATTGATGCCGCGACGCACGTCATCATCGATGTGAATCCTGCCGCCGCCGCTATGATCGGACTTCCGGCCGGAGATATCATCGGGAAAGAGTGTCACCGGTTCGTTTGCCCTGCCGAGAAGTGGTACTGCCCGATCACCGACCTCGGGCAAACGGTCGACGATTCGGAAAGGCTCCTGGTGACGGCCACAGGGGAACAAATCCCCATCCTGAAAAGCGTGATCCCGGCAGAGGTGGATGGCAAAAAACTGCTTATAGAGAATTTTATTGACATCCGTTCCCGTAAGGAGATGGAGGAGCGGTTCCATCTTTTCCTTGATTACACGTACAACTGGGAGTACTTTCTCGACAGCAGCGGAAAGGTTCTTTATTCGTCGCCGTCATCGGAATGAGTTACAGGGTACCTTCCTTCGGATCTGCTTCAGGATCCGGGACTGGTCAGTGGAATGGTGTTCAGGGATGACCGGGAGGTTTTTGAAGAACACCGTACCAATAAACCTGTTCCGGGTGCGATCCATGATATCGAGTGCCGGATAATTAGCAAAGCTGGCACGAAACGGTGGATCAGACATTTCTGTCAGCCGGTTTTCACCGCTTCCGGAAAATTTTTGGGTATCCGTGCCAGCAACATCGACATCGACAAGCGGAAAAATGCCGAGATACGCCTTCAGAAGAGCGAAGCGCTTCTCCGCTCAGTGTACGAAACCGCGGGAGTCGGGATGGCGCTGCTCGATCCCAATGCAAACTTCCTCAAGGTAAACCCCTCTTTCTGCGAAATGGTAGGCTACAGCGAAGAGGAATTGCTTACCGGTGGTATAACCGTGACCCATCCCGACGACCTGCAGGAGAGTGAAGTGCTGCTGCAACAGCTCCGTGAAGGCCAGCTTCAGAAGCATGTCATGGAAAAGCGCTACCTCCGCAAGGATGGGCGTACGATACAGATTCAGCACCATGCTTCCATCATCCATGATATCCTCGGATTCCCTTACCTTTTCGTGATTCAGGCCCATGATGTGACGGCCCTCAAGGAGGCCACCCGGAAAGCCGAGGAGTCGGACCTCCTGAAGACCTCTTTCCTTCACAACCTCAGCCATGAGATCCGGACACCGGCCAATGCCATACAGGGTTTTTCCGAATTACTCAAACAACCCGACCTTACGATCGCGGAAAAAGAGGAATTCATCGGGATTCTACATCAGAGTGTCAGGCACCTGATCGACATCCTGAATGACACCGTGGAGATTTCGAAACTTGAAACCAACCAGGTATCCATAAGCAATGCACCGGTTGACCTGAACCGGCTGATGCGGAATGTATATCATGAATGCCGGCAGAAGTACACGCATGCCATCGGGCAGCTTGATGACTTTTTACTAGAACTTCAGCCGGGCCTTGATGTGCATCTGGTAGCGGATGAACTCCGGATCGGGCAGATTCTGACGTGCCTGCTGTCGAATGCCTTCAAGTTTACATCCTCCGGCAAGGTCACCTTTGGATATATGGTCGACCAACCCGGTCAGGTCACCTTCTTCGTGAAGGATACCGGGATCGGAATCCCGCCCGACAAACAGTCGGTCATCTTTGAAAAGTTCCGGCAGGGAGAGAATACGACTACGCGGATATACGGCGGCCTTGGTATCGGACTGACGATTGCGCAAGGCCTGGTGAAGGTAATGGATGGAAAGATCTGGCTCACCTCCGCCGAGGGTAAGGGATCAACTTTTTATTTCAGCATTCCGATGGCGCCCAAAACCAAAGATCATGCGGCGCCGGTGATCCGCAAACCGAAGCCGAAAATTGGTAATTATGAAGGCAAGACTATCCTGGTAGCTGAAGATATCGATGCCAATTTCGACTTTCTGAGGATTGCCCTGCTGCGCACCAATGCCACTATACTGAGAGCACGCAGCGGTGCCGAGGCTATCAGGATCTGCCGGGGAAATCCTTCTGTCGATCTGGTGCTGATGGATATCCAGATGCCTGAAATGAACGGGTACGAAGCCACCCGGGAGATCAAAAAGTTTCGCCCCGATCTGCCGGTGGTTGCCCAGACGGCTTATTCGCTCGATTTCAATAAGGATGAGGCTTTCCTATCGGGATGTGATGCATACCTCTCAAAACCTATCGGGCTTCAGGAGTTGTTTTCGACCATTGAAGAGCTTTTCGCGGCCAGAAATCCATAGCAGGGTGGCTGTCACAGCCATAGCCAGATCGTGCCGCTCCAACCGTTTTT
>CAYWHQ010000092.1:0-8756 GCA_964457665.1 uncultured Prolixibacteraceae bacterium
TCGTTTACCCCGCGAAAATCCCTTACACGTGGGAGCGCTACGGCAATGAGCCTGTCAAGAAACTCATACATCCGCTCACCCCTCAGGGTTACCCGAACGCCAATAGGATTGCCGCGACGCAGCTTAAAATTGGAGATATCTTTTCTGGATTTTGTAGCCACGGCTTTTTGACCTGAGATCATGGTCATCTCGCTGATACCATTCTCAATATGTTTACGGTCCTGATTGGCAATACCAAGCCCCTGGTTCAGGCAAATCTTGCTGATCCTTGGAACCTGCATCGGGCTTTTATACTGAAACTGTTCCATCAGTGCAGGAACAACCTCCTTGATATACTTTTCCTTTAATCTAGGTACGTATGCCATTATTTTATCACCTCCCCTGAATTTTTAGAGTAACGAACCAGTTTTCCTGATTTCCCATCCACACGTCTCCCGACCCGTGAAGGTTTTCCGGAGTTGTCCACAACCATCAGGTTGGAAATGTGCACCGGCGCTTCTTTTTTAACAATCCCGCCCTGAGGACTTTTGGCGTTTGGTTTGGTATGCTTCGATACCATGTTAACCCCTTCCACAATGGCCATCAGCTTTTCGGTATCCACTTTAAGTACCTTCCCTTGCTGACCCCTGGAATCACCGGCGATGATCATCACCGTATCGCCTTTTCGTATGTGTAACTTCTTTTGCATGACTTCCGTTTATTAAAAATCAAAGCACTTCAGGTGCCAGAGATACTATTTTCATAAACTGTTTCTCACGGAGTTCCCTCGCTACCGGACCGAAAATACGGGTGCCAATCATTTCTCCTGCATTATTCAGAAGAACCACCGCGTTGTCATCAAACCGGATATAGGACCCATCCTGTCTTCTGATCTCTTTTTTAGTTCTCACAACGACAGCCTTGGAAACCGTTCCTTTCTTTATGTTTCCGGAAGGCAGTGCATGTTTTACCGTTACTATGATCCGGTCGCCAACCGAGGCATATCTCCTGCGGGTTCCTCCCAGAACCTTGATGCAAAGAACCTCCTTGGCCCCGCTGTTATCGGCTACTGTTAACCTGGTTTCCTGTTGTATCATAACTACTTAACCTTTTCAATTATTTCGACAAGTCTCCAACACTTATTCTTGCTGAGCGGACGTGTTTCGGCAATACGCACTTTATCGCCCTCGCTGCACTCCTTTTTTTCATCATGAGCCATAAACCGCGAGGACTTTTTAACAAATTTTCCGTATTTGGGATGTTTTACCTTCCTTTCGACCTCTACAACAACTGATTTATCCATCTTGTTGCTGACGACGACGCCGATCTTTTCTTTTCTGAGTTTCCTGGATTCCATAATTATTTCTTTACGGTGCTGACAATCGATTCACCACTGATGACCCGTCGACGTAACTCGGTTTCAAGACGTGCAATGGTTTTACGGTATGCTTTGATTTTATTCGGATTCTCAAGAGGGGAAACGGAGTGGTTAAGCCTGAGCTTTGTCAGCTGCCTTTTCTCTTCCTCAAGTCTTTCAACGATTTCCGATGTGGTTAACTCTTTAACGACTTTTTGTTCCATAACGCTGAATATTTGGCTGACCCCCGGTCATCCTTTCATTTAACTGATTTCCTCCTGATAATCGTGACGCACAATGGTTTTGCATTTCACCGGCATCTTCTGGGCTCCCAGCCGCAATGCTTCTTTTGCAACGGAAGATGGAACCCCTTCAATCTCGAACATGATTCTTCCCGGGGTTACACGGGCAACAAAGTATTCAGGCGCCCCTTTCCCTTTACCCATACGAACTTCAGCAGGCTTTTTTGTAACCGGCTTGTCGGGGAAGATCCTGATCCAGATCTGTCCCTCACGTTTCATATGACGGGTGATGGCCTGACGTGCGGCTTCGATCTGACGGCCTGTGATCCATGCTTCTTCCATGGTTTTAATACCGAAAGAACCAAATGCAAGGGTATGTCCGCGCTGTGCATTTCCCTTCATTTTTCCTTTCTGCTGTTTCCTGTATTTGGTCTTCTTTGGCTGTAACATGCTTCAGAATATTATAATTTATTGTTACAATTCATTTATTTTCTGGGGCCGCGGCTCTTTTCGCGACGGGGACCTCTCTGGCGCTGCTGCTGTGAAGGCTTTAACTTCGAACTACCCGTGGAGGGTGCAAGTTCAGGTCTGCCATACACTTCCCCTTTACAGATCCAGACTTTGATACCGATTCTGCCATAGGTCGTATGCGCCTCGCCGGTTGCATAATCTATATCGGCCCTGAAGGTATGCAAAGGAATCCTTCCCTCCTTGTACTGCTCACGACGGGCCATTTCGGCTCCTCCAAGCCTTCCGGAAATCATGATCTTGATCCCTTCAGCTCCGATACGCATGGCAGAGGCAATGGCAGTCTTGATCGCGCGGCGATATGAGATCCTTCCCTCAATCTGGCTGGCGACGGTGCTGGCCACGATCACTGCATCAAGCTCAGGTCTTTTTATTTCCGAGATATTGATCTGGATCTCCTTTTTCGTCACCTTCTTCAGCTCTTCCTTAAGCTTGTCAACTTCCTGGCCGCCTTTCCCGATAATGATACCGGGACGGGCAGTATGGATAGTGACCGTTACAAGCTTAAGGGTGCGCTCAATAACGATTTTGGATATCCCTGCCTTGGATAGCCTCGCATGCAGATACTTACGGATCTGGTCATCCTCGACAAGTTTTGACTCGAATTTTTTTCCACCAAACCAGTTGGAATCCCAGCCCCGGATGATACCTAATCGGTTAGCAATCGGATTGGTCTTTTGTCCCATTAAACTATCTTTTATTGTTGCTTATTGATTTTCTGTATTTCCTTCGTTCTTGTTTTCAGCCAATTCCTCTGCATATTCAGCTTCGGGCTTATTCATCGCATCCAGTATAATGGTGATGTGATTGGACCGCTTCCGGATCCGGTAGGCTCTGCCCTGAGGCGCCGTTGATATCCTGCGCATGGTGCGTCCACCGTCAACCATGATCTCCTTGACGAAAAGATCGGCCTCTTCAATCCTGATGCCCTCATTCTTTGCCTGCCAGTTGGCAATTGCTGACAACAGCAGCTTTCTCATTTTGACAGCAGGCTGCTTGGCATTGGTCTTTAATATATGCAGGGCAAGTTCAACCTTCTTCCCCCGGATCAGATCGGCAACCAGCCGCGCCTTTCTGGGTGAAGTTGGATTGTTTCTCAAAGTTGCACTGGCAATCTCTTTTTTTGCCTCTTTACGGCTTTCCGCACGTTCTCGACTTTTAACTCCCATGGTTGACTCGTGTTGACGTTCCTATTTCTTACCTTTATCTTTATTACCGGCATGTCCCCTGAAAATCCGCGTCGGAGCAAATTCACCAAGCTTATGTCCAACCATATTCTCGGTAACATAAACCGGGATGAATTTGTTCCCGTTATGCACTGCAATGGTCAAACCAACAAAATCCGGGGAGATGATCGATGACCTGGACCAGGTTTTAATCACAGTTTTTTTCTTGGATTCAACCAGATCCAGAATTTTCTTCTCCAGTTTATAATGGATGTATGGACCTTTTTTAAGCGATCGGCTCATAGGTTCTTTCGTTATAAATTACTTTTTCCGTTTTTCGATGATATACTGGTTCGATTGCTTTTTCCGGGCGCGTGTCTTATATCCCTTGGCAGGCAGCCCTTTACGTGACCTCGGATGGCCTCCGGAAGCACGCCCTTCTCCACCGCCCATCGGGTGGTCTACAGGGTTCATTGCTACACCGCGGGTACGCGGCTTGCGTCCAAGCCACCGCTTCCTCCCGGCTTTACCGTGTGATTCGAGATTATGATCCAGATTTGAAACCATTCCGATGGTCGCTTTACACGCCTGGAGGATCATCCTAGTCTCACCCGATGGCATTTTAATAATGGCAAACTTCCCGTCACGTGACATCAGCTGGGCATAAGCCCCTCCGCTTCTTACAAGTTTGGCACCCTGACCGGGTCTGAGTTCAACATTATGAATCACCGTACCGAAGGGTACTTCACTCAGAAAAAGAGTGTTTCCAACCTCCGGCGCCGCCCCCTTCCCCGAAACGACCGTCTGGCCAACCTTCAGTCCGTGAGGGGCGATAATATATCTTTTCTCGCCATCCTTATAGGCAATGAGCGCAATACGGGCAGTGCGGTTTGGATCGTATTCGATGCTCTTTACCAAACCGGGAATTTCATCCTTGTCGCGTTTGAAATCAATGATCCGGTACATCTGCTTGTGACCGCCCCCCATGTAACGCATGGTCATCTTGCCTTCGTTGTTTCTGCCCCCGGACTTCTTCACCGGTGTCAGCAGACTCTTCTCCGGTGTAGCAGTGGTGATGTCATCATAGGAACTGATAACCTTGAACCGCTGACCGGGTGTCGTGGGTTTATATTTCTTTAGCGCCATTTAATTAAATATTGCTGTAAAAGTCAATTGTTTCACCTTTGGCCAGTGTGATGATGGCCTTCTTGTAAGCACTCGTTCTGCCGGTGATCATTCCGCTTTTGGTGAACCGGCCCTTATTCTTGCCAGAATAGATCAGGGTATTGACAGTTTCTACCTCCACACCGTAAATATCCTTGATCGCTGCTTTGATCTGCAGCTTATTCGCTTTCCGGTCAACGAGAAACCCATAGCGGTTGAGCTTTTCGCCCTGCTGGGTCATTTTCTCGGTGATGATCGGTTTGATTATAATACTCATCGTATAAGAATTATTGATGTTAATTCCTGTGGATCTCTTCTATGGTCTTCAGTGCATTCTCGGTGATCAGAAGATTGGTTGCATCAAGAATGGCGTAGGTGTTCAGGTCGGCCGCCTGAATTATACTGAGCCGCTTAAGATTTCTGGCTGCAAGCAGTACGTTGGTGTCAGGACCAGGCATGACAATCAGCGTTTTTTTTCCGGTAAGCTGGAAATGTTTAAGCAGTTCCGAAAAATTGCGGGTCTTCGGTGAGTCAAAGGTGAAATCTTCCACAACCTTCAATCCCTCTTCCTTGATTTTATAGCTGAGGGCAGATTTCCTGGCCAGTTTTTTCAGCTTTTTATTCAGCTTAAAACTGTAATCCCTTGGCTGGGGACCAAATATCCTGGCTCCGCCACGGAACAATGGGTTCTTGATGCTGCCCTTCCTCGATCCGCCGGTCCCTTTCTGACGGTGAAGCTTACGGGTGCTGCCTGAAACGATTGATTTCTCCTTGGTCGCATGAGTCCCTTGCCGCTGGTTGGCCTGATATTGCTTTACATCCAGATAAATGGCATGATCATTGGGTTCGATAGCAAAGATCGAATCATCCAGACTGACCTTCCGGCTCGTCTCTGTTCCTTTGATATTATATACTGTTACTTCCATCGCTCAATAATTACATATGAACCATTAGGACCGGGCACTGCTCCTTTTACCAGAACAAGATTCCTTTCCAGAATAATTTTCATCACCTGAAGGTTGATCACCTTTACCCGTTTTCCACCCATCCTTCCTGCCATGCGAAGACCGGGCCAAACCCGCGAAGGCCATGATGATGCTCCAACCGAACCCGGAGCCCGCAACCTGTCGTGCTGACCATGGGTTTTCTCTCCGACGCCATGAAAATGATGCCGCTTCACCACACCCTGAAATCCTTTTCCTTTGGATATCCCGACAACATCAATATACTCGCCTTCCAGGAAGATATCACAACGCAACACATCACCAAATTGCTTCTGATGACCTGGTTCGAACCTGGTAAATTCCGCCAAAACCTTTTTCGGGGTAATTCCTGCTTTAGCAAAATGTCCCTTTTCAGCCTTGTTGGTATGTTTCTCTTTTTTATCTTCAAAAGCAAGCTGAAGAGCGTCATAACCATCGCTCTCCTGTGACCTGACCTGAGTCACCACGCAGGGGCCGGCTTCAATGACGGTACAGGGAATATTTTTCCCGTTGGCATCATAGATGCTGGTCATACCGACTTTTTTTCCAATTAATCCAGACATGATCGATTTTCTTTAGGGCCGTTAACGATTAAACCTTGATCTCCACTTCCACGCCACTGGGCAGCTCAAGCTTCATCAGGGCATCAATTGTTTTGGAAGTGGTGCTGTAAATATCCATCAGCCGTTTGTAAGTACACAACTGAAACTGCTCCCTGGACTTCTTGTTCACAAATGTGGAACGAAGAACCGTAAAGATCTTCTTGTCAGTCGGAAGCGGAATCGGGCCGCTAACTACAGCGCCGGTTGCCTTCACGGTCTTGACGATCTTCTCGGCCGACTTGTCAACCAGGTTGTAATCGTACGATTTGAGTTTAATTCTGATTCTCTGGCTCATACTATATATTAATATACCGGGACATAGCCCCTGATTTTAAACAATACATCATTCATGATATCTTGTGGTGTTGCAGCATAATAGTCAAATTCCAGCATGGAGGTTGCCCTTCCTGAAGTCAGGCTGCGAAGGGTGGTTACATAACCAAACATCTCGGCGAGGGGAACATGGCCGTGAATGGCCGAATGATTTATCCGGCTCTCCACATTCTCTATCTGTCCGCGGCGCTTGTTCAGATCGCCCGAGACCTCACCAAGGTATTCGGCAGGTGTGACCACCTCAAATTTCATGACTGGTTCCATGAGTACGGTCCTGGCTTTTTTCATGGCCTCCTTCAGGGCAATTGATGCGGCTACCTGGAAGGAGAGCGCATCGGAATCGACGCTGTGGAAAGATCCGTCCAGCAGAACTACTTTAATACTTTCAATGGGAAAGCCGATAATCGGGCCGTTAAGCATTGCTGACTTCAGCCCTTTCTCAATAGCCGGAATATATTCCTTCGGGATGCTGCCTCCGCGGATTTCGTTGATAAACTGAAGCCCTTTCTGACCCGGATCGGCTGGTGATACCCCGATAAGAAGATCGGCAAAACGTCCACGCCCGCCGGTCTGCTTTTTGTAAACCTCGCGGTGCTGTACATTGCTCACAATGGCCTCCTTGTATGCTACCTGCGGAGTACCCCTGTTCACCTCGATATTGAACTCCCTGCGCATTCTGTCGCAAATGATATCCAGATGCAATTCTCCCATCCCGCTGATAAGTGTTTGCCCGGTTTCATCATCAAACCTTACCCTGAAAGTGGGATCTTCCTCGGAGAGTTTATGGAGCGCCGTGGCAAGCTTTTCGACATCATCCTGTGTCCTTGGCTCCACGGCCATGTTGATCACGGGTTCGGGGAATACCATCGTTTCCAGCATAACCGGATTTTTAGGATCGCACAGGGTATCGCCTGTCCGGATCTCCTTGAATCCGACAGCAGCGCCAATATCCCCCGCTTCAATCCGTTTGATCGGATTCTGCTTGTTGGCATGCATCTGCATGAGACGGAGCAACCGCTCCTTTTTATCTGTATTCCCGTTCAGCACAACTTCACCGGCTTCAAGAGAACCGGAATAGACACGGAAGAAAGCAATCCGTCCGACAAACGGATCTGCAGCAATTTTAAAGGCTAAGGCGGAAAAGGGTTCTTCCGGATCCGGATTCCTGACCTCCTCCTTCCCGGTAAACGGGTTAATGCCCTTAACAGCAGGCATTTCATAAGGTGACGGGAGGAACCGTACAATGGCATCAATCAGCAACTGCACCCCCTTGTTCTTGAAAGAAGCCCCGCAAAGCACAGGAGTAATCCGTCCCTGAATGGTTGCTTTACGCAACTCGGCAAGGATCTCTGTCTCGGAAATCGAATCAGGATCCGAAATATATTTCTGCAGTAAAAACTCGCTTTCCTCGGCAGCTCCCTCAATAAGCTGGTTGCGGTATGCATTAACCTGTCCGGCCATTTCGTCGGGGACAGGGATCTCATAATAATCTTTACCGAGCGATTCGTCATTCCAGGTGTATGCCCTACCCGTAACCAGATCCACAACACCTGAAAAATGCTCTTCCGATCCTATCGGGAGTTGCACGGGAACAGGTTTCGCGCCAAGCTTTTCACGGATTTGTTCAATCACCCGCTGATAATCAGCGCCCGTCCGGTCCATTTTATTTATATAACTGATACTGGGAACATGATACTTATCTGCCTGTTTCCAGACCGTTTCCGACTGGGGTTCCACACCTCCCACGGCACAAAAAATGGCAATGGCCCCATCCAGTACCCTGAGCGAGCGCTCCACCTCCACCGTGAAATCAACATGACCGGGTGTATCAATGATGTTGATCCGGTATTGCTGCTGCTGATAATCCCAAAAAACCGTGGTTGCAGCTGAAGTGATGGTTATGCCACGCTCCTGCTCCTGAACCATCCAGTCCATCGTGGCCGTGCCATCATGTACCTCGCCAAGCTTATAGTTGATGCCGGTATAATACAGGATGCGCTCCGTCGTCGTGGTCTTGCCCGAGTCGATGTGCGCCATGATTCCGATATTCCTTGTATTATCCAGCTTTTCTGTCATCGCTGTTAAAATCTGAAATGGGAGAAAGCTTTGTTTGCTTCAGCCATCCTGTGGGTATCTTCCCTGCGCTTGAATGCGGCACCCTCCTCCTTGTAAGCAGCTATGATCTCCGAAGCAAGCTTCTGTGCCATGCTCTTTTCATGACGTTTTCTGGAGTACTGAACCAGCGCTTTCATGCCAATCGACATCTTCCGGGCAGGCCTGATCTCAGAAGGAATCTGAAAAGTAGCTCCCCCTATCCTGCGGCTTCTGACTTCCACGGAGGGCGTGACATTGGCAAGCGCCTTTTTCCAAACCTCCAGCCCGTCTTCTTTTGTCTTCTCCGA
>CAYWHQ010000093.1:0-8674 GCA_964457665.1 uncultured Prolixibacteraceae bacterium
TGGTGATGGTCTGTGCCGTCAGGTTATTGCAAGCCAAGGCCAGGAGGAGTATAAGTCCTTTGTATTTCATGGTCTGATAGGGTAAGGTTATAAATTCAAAGGTAAATAAATTTTCGGATTTCGCTTGAAATTTTTCTAACCACAACTCAATCCCTTCCCTGTCACGCAGGAAGGAACAGCTCCCCCTTCCCTTCATGGGGAAGGGGGCTGAACTTCCATTGACCGTCATTTCTGCCTGTTTCGGCTAAAAAAATTGCAATGGGGGCAGGCCGGTCCTTACCTTTGAAAAAAATGTACCATATGAAAAGAATTTTTGTGTTCGTTGCCACAGCAGTGTTGCTGGCAATTCAATCATTCGCCCAGGAGGGCATGTGGCTGCTTTCGCAGATCGGGCAGCTTGATCTGAATAAAAAGGGGCTGCAACTGTCGGTGGAAGAGGTCTACAGTAAGGATAAGCCTGCCGTTTACAACGCCATCGTACAACTCGGAGGTGGTACCGCTTCGTTCGTCTCTCCCGAAGGGCTCCTGGTAACCAACCATCATGTGGCCTTCGGGGCGCTGCAGCGCACCTCGTCGGTTGGCAGCGATTTCATCACCAACGGCTTCCTCGCGGGCAGCCGCGCGGAGGAGATCCAGGCGCCGGGCTACCGGGCAAGGCTGCTTGTGGAGATGAAAGATGTCACGGGCGAAGTGACTGCTGCCGGGGCAGGGATCACCGATGCTGCGGAGAAGGATAAGAAAATCAATGAAAAGATCCAGGCGATGACCGACGCCATCGAAAAGGAGAAGGACGACATCCAGGCCATTGTCAGCGAGATGTACAACGGAAAGCAGTATATCCTGTTCGTGTATAAGGTCTTTAAGGATGTCAGGATCGTTTATGCTCCTCCGCTCAGCATTGGCAACTATGGCGGGGAGACCGACAACTGGATGTGGCCGCGGCACACGGGCGACTTCTCCTTTATGAGGGTTTACTGCGCACCCGACGGCTCCGGAAGGGAATATAACAGGGAGAATGTGCCCTACAGGCCGAAGTTGTGGCTGAAGGCGGCCAAAGAGGGGCTGAAGGATGGAGATTTTACTTTCGTGCTGGGGTACCCTGGCTTCACCACACGTTACCGTACCTCTACCTCGGTCCATTGTAACCTGTATTAAAAATATCCTTTTACAATTAAAAACTTCCGGGAGGTCATCGACATGGCGACCGCACTGACCAAAAACGACCCCGCAGGAAAGATCAAGGTAGCCGGGCTTGTCAAGGGGCTGGCCAACACCATGAAGAACAACCAGGGTAAGGTGGACGGCATGAAGAAGACCCATTTTCTCCAGAAAAAGATCGCGTATGAAAAGGATTTCATGATCTGGGTGAATGCCGATCCGGCCAGGAAGGCGAAATACGGTAACCTTCTGGCGGATGAGAAGAAAGAGTACGAGGTGATCCGCAAGACAAAGGACCGCGATAATGTGCTCGGTGTGGTACAGGGACTGGCGGGAATGCAGCTCGGGGTCGCCGGCCAGATCGTCTTCCTCGCCATGGAACTTGATAAACCCGAAAGCGAACGCCAGCCGGGGCTCACCCCGGAAGCGATCGACGAGGCAGCCGACGGACTGAAATATACCTATGCCAACTATGTGGACTATTTCGACAAGGCCCTGCTGGTGAGGGCGCTGGAGATGGCCGATGCCTTGCCTTCCGGCCAGCGGATACAACCGATGGAATATATCTTTTCCGATCCTTCGGTCACCCCGGCCCAGTGGGCTGAGAAAGCCATGCAACAGTCGAAACTAAACGACCTGGAGTTTGCCCGCAGCCTGTTCAGGAAGAGCGCCAGCGAACTGAAAGCCCTGAACGATCCTTTTATCGACCTGGCCTTCAAACTTTACCCGTTGTTGGAAGAGACCCAGGAGGTCAGCCGGGTGTTTGGCGCCAATGTGACGGAAATACGGAAACATTACCTGGAAGGTCTTTTTGAATGGAAGGGAACCGGGATGTATCCCGATGCCAACGGTACGATGCGGTTCACCTGGGGAAAGGTTAAAGGCTACAAGCCCAGGAATGCGGTCTGGTACGACCCGTTCACGACCCTTGAGGGCGTTGTGGAAAAGAACACCGGGGTCGAGCCTTTCAACGCGCCGGCCGACCTGGTGAATCTTTATGAGAAACGGGATTTTGGTAATTATGCTGATCCGGTACTGAAGGATGTGCCCGTGGCCTTCCTGAGCCAGTGCGACATCACCGGTGGCAACAGCGGCAGCCCGATCATGAATGCCAAGGGTGAAATTGCCGGGCTGGTCTTCGATGGCAACTACGAGGCCATGATCGGTGACTGGCAGTACGATTATGCCCTTCAGCGGACAATCTCAGTGGATATCCGTTATGTGCTCTGGGTGACGGAAAAGATCGGGAAAGCGGAGTTTATACTGGAGGAAATGAGAAAGGAGAAATAAGTGGATTTACGAGGTTCGATGTACGAGGTACAAATGAATTTTCGATGTACAATTTTCAAAGTACAAACTGATTCATTCGGACCTCGTACATTGTACTTCGTAAATTAATTGTTTTCCTGTTCCGTTCTGGCAATGATCTCATTCTGCAGGTCTTCGCCAAGGTCGTTGAAATAGTCGGAATAGCCGGCCACGCGCACGATCAGGTCGCGGTGCTTTTCGGGATGCTTCTGGGCATCCCGAAGCGTTTCGGCCGATACCACGTTGAACTGGATATGGTGGCCGTCCATGCGGAAGTAGCCACGGATCAGGGCCGTCAGCTTGCGGATAGCCTCTTCGTCTTCGAAGAAGGAAGGGGTGAATTTCTGGTTGAGCAGGGTTCCGCCGGTACGGACATGATCGATCTTCGCGGCCGACTTCAGCACGGCCGTTGGGCCATGCGTATCGGCGCCCTGCACGGGGCTGATCCCTTCCGACAGGGGGGCGCCGGCTTTACGGCCATCGGGCAGGGCGCCGGTGACACTGCCGAAGTAGACGTGGCATGTGGTGGGAAGCAAATTGATCCGGTGTGCGCCACCGATGGAGGTGGGTATCCCGTTAATGCAGTTGTAATAAAGCTCAAATACACGGCGGGCCTGGTCGTCGGCTGCATCATCGTCGTTGCCGTACTTCGGCGTGTCAAAGACCAGCCCGGCCCGGAACTCTTCGAAGTCGGCGAAGTTGTTCTCCAGCGCCTTCAGAAAGCCCTTCATGGTCATGGTCTTCCGTTCGAACACATGGTATTTCAGGGCCGTCAGCGCGTCGGTGATGGAGCCCAGCCCGACCCCCTGGATGTAGGTGGTGTTGTAGCGCGCCCCGCCTGCGTTGTAGTCAGTACCGTTGGCAATACAGTCGTCGATCAGCAGCGACAGGAACGGCACCGGCATATGATTGGCAAAGATCTTGTGAATGAGGTTGTTCCCCCGGATCTTGATCCCGGTGAAATGCTGCAACTGCTTTTCAAAGGCGGTTATCAGCTCCTCAAAAGTGGTGAAGTCTTCGGGGTTTCCGGTTTCCGGACCGAGCTGCTTCCGGGTCCGGGGATCAAAGCCGTTGTGCAGGGTGATCTCGAGTACCTTGGGAATGTTGAAGTATCCCGATAGGATGTAGGCCTCGGTCCCGAATGCTCCGGCTTCGACACAACCGCTGGCGCCTCCGTTTCTGGCATCTTCCACCGACTTGCCTTGTCGCATCAGCTCCTGGACGATGGCGTCGGTATTGAAGAAAGAAGGCTGACCGAATCCGGTTTTGGTGATGTCAAGGGTACGATGGATAAAATGGTCGGGATTCTTCTTGCTTATCTGTACCATCGAACTGGGTTGCAGTAACCGCATCTCTTCGATCACGCCGAGGATCAGGAAGGTCAGTTCGTTCACGGCATCCGAGCCGTCGGATTTCACGCCTCCCAGGTTGATCAGGCAGAAATCGGTGTAGGTATTGCTCTCCTGGGCCGTCACCCCGATTTTGGGCGGGGCCGGGTGGTTGTTGAATTTGATCCAGAAGGATTGCAGGAGCTCTTCCGCTATTTCCCTTGTAAGTGTTCCATCTGCCAGTCCCTGCCTGTAGAAGGGGAGGAGATGCTGGTCGAGCCGTCCCGGGTTAAAGGAATCCCAGGGATTCAGTTCGGTGATTACGCCCAGGTGTACGAACCAGTAGTATTGAAGCGCTTCGTGAAAGGTTGACGGAGCGTTTTCGGGAACACGTCGGCAGATTTGGGCCAGGTTGAGCAGTTCGTTCCGGTGAGAAATCGCACCGGCAGGTATCCCCACGGCGGTTTTTGCAGCAAGGGCCTCCAGCATATCCGCGTACCGGTTCGCGAAGTGTATCAGCGCTGCTGCTGCGATCTCCATGGCTTTCAGCTCCTCATTCTTTTCAAATGCCATTGGATCCACGGTCCAGTCAAGCTTTGCCATCGCGGCACGCACCTCTGCGATCAGCTCTTTCATCCCTTTCCGGTAAATCTTGTCGCCCAGTACCGTATGCCCTGGCGCCCTTTGTTCCTGGAATTCGGTAAATATACCAGCTTTGTATGCACGATGCCACTCCTCCGGAAGACTGCGCATGATCCGGTCGCGGTTGCTCCGGCCCTGCCAGAAGGGGATGATCTTTTCCTTGTATACCCGACGGGTCTCTTCATCCACATTAAAAGAGACCTTCTTGCGGTCGTTCAGTATCTGCAGGTCCTCCAGCGAATGAACCGTGATCTCCGGATAGGTGGGACATGCTTTCGGGGCAGGACCCCGCTCACCAACGATGAGTTCCCCGTTGTTGTAACACAGCGATTTCTTTTTCAGGATGTATTCGAAGGTCATGGCCCGCATCACGGGAACTGAAACCTCACGGTCGACGCCTGTTTCATAGAGTTCCGTAACAAGAAGGGCCCGTTCGGCGCTGATGGCGGGAATAGCCAGGAGACTCTGGTCGCGAAGAGATTTTATCCGGTCGTTCATCATCGGCAAAAAAAAGTTGAAGATTGCATAATACCTGTGCAAATGTAACTATTCTTTCCCCGCTGATTTTTTCTGAGAATTTCAACGCTTGTATTTACTAACTTTCAGGAAAAATCTTCCCATGATCCTTCGTGAACAAAAACCGGGTAACGAAAGGGTTTCTGATCACCGGTGTCCCGGGAGCCGGCCTCTGGACCCTGGTGGCCTTTTTCCTGGATCATCGGGTTGTTCGTAGGCGCATTGGTACTGTCACTTGGATATAAACTGATGCTGCTCTGGATAGGCTGAAAAAATCTGCAAAATATTTCTCCTGATTTTATCCGAAAACCAAGTATAGATATTTGCCCTTTGTTGTACATTTGTATGGAATAAATATTTAACCGGTGTTTTTATGAAGGACAAAAAAGAATCAGGGATCGAAGCTGTTTTTCAGGCGGTAGAGGATGTAATCTGGCTTCTGGACAGTGATTTTAAAATTATCATGGCCAACAATTCCACGCAGAAAATCTTCGGATCTGATCCCGGTGATGTTGTGGGAAAGTATTGCTGGAGTGTCGTTCATGGATCAGAATTTCCTCATCCCGATTGTCCTGCCGTCAGAGTCAAAGAGACCTTGCAGCGTGAATCGCTCATGATCAGAAGCGGTAACCGCTGGCTGAACATTACTGTTGACCCTGTAATAAACGAGCGCCGGGAGATGACCGGCGCTGTCCATATCATACGTGATATCACGGACATCAGGAACCGGGAATCTGAACTTGAAAAAAGTCTTTCAAGAATATATGATCTCATTGTCGGCGCACCTTTTGGCGCCCACATTTACAGGTTGGAAGAGAATGGCAGCCTGGTTTTTATCGGCGCCAACCCGGCCGCCGACCGCATCCTGGGAGTTGATCATTATCAGTTTGTTGGTAAAGCGATTGAGGATGCTTTTCCTCCATTGGCCGGAACGGAGATTCCGGCTGCATACAAATCGGTGGCATCTTCCGGTAAAGCTTATTCTGTTGAACAGATAAACTATAACGATGATAAAGGGATTGCCGGAGCCTTTGAGGTACACGCCTTCCAGATCGGGAAGAATCAGATGGCAGCATTTTTCAATGATATCACAGAGCGTAAGAAGAGTGAAATGATCCGGGCTGAATATGAACAGGAACTTATCAAAGCAAAGGAAAAAGCCGAGGAGAGCGACCGCCTGAAGTCAGCATTCCTTGCCAACATGTCGCATGAAATCCGCACCCCGATGAACGGCATCATCGGCTTTACCAATATGCTTGCTGAAAACGGGATCAGTAATGATATGATCCATAGGTTTATCCGCATCATCAATGAGAACAGCCAGCAACTCCTGAGAATCATCGATGATATCATTGATGTTTCCCGGATTGAAGCCGGACAGATGGAGACAGTTTCAGACCCATTCAGCCTGAACGAAATGTTGTATGCCGTTTACCATAACGCACGGCTGAAAACCGAAACCAAAAACCTGAAACTTTCGCTGGTATCCCCGCTGCAGGAGGGGAACGACCTCATTCTTTCTGACAAGGTACGGTTGCGGCAGATCCTTGAAAACCTGATAGGGAATGCCATCAAGTACACCCTTAAAGGTCATATTATGTTTGGGTATGCGGTGAAGGATGGTTTGCTTGAGTTTTTCGTGGAGGATTCAGCGATCGGGATCCCCGGTGAACTTCACGAGATCATCTTTGACAGGTTCTGGCGGGTTGAGGACAAGAGGCTGGTGCAGGGAAACGTCAGAGGTACAGGCCTTGGGCTGTCGATAGCGCGGGCATATGTACAGAAACTCGGGGGAGAGATCTGGTTGAAGTCGGCTCCCGGCGAGGGAACCACTTTTTTCTTCACCATACCGGATATCAGAGTCCCGAACCAGCAGGTTAAAACTGAGGAGGAGACTCCCTCGGAAATTGTCCGGAAAAACGCCACCGTGCTCATCGTGGAGGATGAAGATACCAATGTTGAGTATCTCGAAGTGATATTGAAGAAACTGGAGATGGAGTTCCTGATCGCAAGAACCGGAGAAGAAGCGCTTTTACTGGTGAAGGACCACCCGGAGATAGAACTTATTCTCATGGATATAAAGCTACCGGATATGAATGGGTATGATGCCACCCGGAAGATCCTTGAGATGCGAAAAAACATCCCCGTGGTCGCTCAAACAGCTTATGCCATGTCGGGAGAAAAGGAGCGGGCCATCAGCTCCGGTTGCAGCGACTATCTTTCAAAACCCATCAGAAAAGGGGAACTGATAAAGATACTCGGTAAGCATCTGAAGTAACGCCATTCATATTTGAAAGAGTAAATCCCGGAACCCCGGTGAAGGATGGTTGACATCTGCGTCATATTTACTTATATTCACGGAAAATTTTCAAGATGAAAAAACATGCTCGGGTTTTCGCTATCGTCCTTTTGATTCCTTTCTTTTCAATGTCACAGGTGGCAGTCAATACCGATGGCGCCAGCCCCGATCCCAGTGCCATGCTGGATGTAAAATCAACCTCGAAAGGGTTACTGGTTCCACGGATGACTGGCGCGCAGCGATCAGCAATTTTGTCCCCTGCCACCGGACTGATGGTTTTCCAGACCGACCCAACAGCCGGGTTTTGGTACTACAACGGATCGGCCTGGCAATGGTTGGGCAATGTCCTGACCGGGTTGGGAAACAATGGCCATATCACTTTCTGGACCGGAACCTATTCGCTGAGTTCCAATGCAAACCTTTTCTGGGACAACATCAATTTGAGGCTCGGACTTGGCACCAACTCTCCCGGGCAAAAGCTGACCGTCGATGGCACATTTGGCCTGCTGGAGACAGGCACCTCTCCGACTTATCATACCATATTCCAGGGTGGTGATCAGACCGGGAATATCACCTATACACTGCCGGCTGCTCTGGCAGCCTCAAATGGTCAGGCGCTTGTCTCCACGACTTCCGGTGTACTTTCATGGTCCTTGTTCGAATCGCCTCTGACCTTTTCAAACGGCCTTAACAGATCAGGCAACACGGCCAAACTCGGTGGTTCACTCACTGAGAATACTACCATTACCCAGGATGGTACCGAGGTTCTTACCTTTACCAACTCAGGGACAGGCAAAACCACCATCAACCTCACCAGTACCGGGGATTTCACCATACAGGACAACGGAACCGATTTTTTCACTGCTACCGACGCAGGCAGGATCGGAATAGGAACATCGACGCCAAACCAGCAACTGGAATTGACTGGAAATATCCGAATGGATACTACCGGATCAACCAAGGGGATCATCTACCCCGGATCCAGTACGTTCCTGCACAATTATGGATATGGAAACACCTTCCTGGGAGAGACCGCCGGCAATCTGACGATGACCGGCATGAATAATTCAGGATCAGGGATGAACGCCCTTTCAAATAACACGACCGGTGCATACAATGTGGCTATGGGAGCGCATGCCTTACGTTATAATGAAACTGGCCAGAGAAATTCAGCCTTAGGAAATCTCTCCTTGAATGGGAACCAAAGTGGAAGTTATAATACTGCGGTTGGCGCAAGCGCTTTATCCGGCTTAGAACCCGGATCATACAACACAGCGGTTGGGTATCAGGCTGGAAGTGGCATTGGGGGTAATTCTTTCAACAATAATTCCCTTTTTGGATGCAGGGCAGGCTGGTTATTAATCAGTGGGTCAAACAATATCCTCATCGGGTATCAGGCGGGGGATAATTTGACCCTGGGATC
>CAYWHQ010000094.1:0-8662 GCA_964457665.1 uncultured Prolixibacteraceae bacterium
TCTTAGCCGATTGAGGGTTGGCGACCATGATATCGCGTATCATGGCGTTGGGAAGAAGCGGGATAAGCAGGAAGGATGGAATGTATGAGGGTTTGAGGGTGTGAGGGTGTGAGGGTGGTTTCATAAAATTGAATTTGATACCCCAAAGATAACCAAACCGGAGCGAAATGTCAATGACCCGTTCACCCGTTCACCTGTTCACTTGCTCACTCAGTCACTCAGTCACTCATTCACTCAGTCACTCATTCACTCAGTGCCAATCCTCCCCCTGAACGCTGCACCGTTTCCCTTTAATCCTTCAAAAAGCCATCCTTGCGGAATCTCTTTGACGGTGAGGATGATCTGGTCGCCGGGGAGAATCTCTTTGAGGAAGTTGATGGCCATGATTTTCGGATAATTTTCTTTCAAGAATTCAAAGGGCATGGCGTCGGTCATCATGTCGATATAACGGGCCGTGGTGACGTGTCCGTTGATGTCGAAGTCGCTCCAGGCGGGGGTTATGCGCTTCAGCTCCGGGGCACCGGGTGATTCGAGCTTCTCCGGCAGATCCCGCAGGGCATGTTTCTCTTTCAGCCCGGAAAAACGTTCGGGATGAAGCGTGCGGACCTGCGACGGGCGTTTGCTGGTATGGTTGACCGCCAGCCAGGCCGAGGTGGATCGTACCACTACCTCCCCGGCGTTGCCAAAGATCAGGAAGTCGCGCAGATAGAGTATCCCGCTGATATCCTTTGGCCAGGTCTCCACCGTAATGGTTTCTCCCCATCTCAGGGGCCGTAAAATCTCAATGTTGATCCGGTGCAGGACCCAGTAAAGGTTTTGCTCCTTCAGGTCACCGAAGCCGAACTCAAGCTCCTCCGCCGAATCAATGGCCGCCTGTACCAGGAAATTGACCAGCGCCCCCGGTCGCAGCCGCCCCAGAAGATCCGCTTCCGCCGTACTAATCCGATAGCTATACCTGTTCACCCGTTCACCTGTTCACTTGTTCACCTGTTCACCCGTTCACTTGTTCACCCGTTCACCCAATCACCTCTGTTTCACGAAGAGCACGAAGAAGACACGAAGAGCACGAAGAAATTGTTTGTCCATTGTAAATCGAAAATCGTCATTTTATTCGTACTTCGTACCTCGTAAATCGTAAATTAACTTTCCGAGCAATTATCTCCCCTCCATCTGGTTGTCGAATTCAAACTTCGGCTCCTTCGTCTTTTTGCCGTTGGTGCCGAAGTTGAACACCAGGCCGGCGTAAAAGATGCGGTAGTCGCGCTTGCGGACCGATTCCTGCAAGAGGACCGGCGTATCCACAGTGCTTTTAAAAGCCTGGGTGTTGAAGAGATCGGAAACGGTGGCGATGATGGAGATTTTCTTCTTCCAGAAATCCTGGCGGAATCCCAGGTTCACCACCCAGGTGGGAAGCCGGTACCCTTGTGCGGTGAGCATCCTTGAGCGGTACTGGGCATTCACCTGAAGGATGGTAGTACGGGTCACATTGACCGAGGCATTCAGCTTCATGTTTCCCGAAACGGCTGACCGTTTTCCCTCATAGCCGATATCGGAGGCATCCACTTCATTATAGAAACCCGACGCGCTGAAATTGATGCTCGCGATCTTTCCGATCTGCCAGGCGCCGCTGAAGTCGAGCCCGGCAGACTGGTCGGTGGAGAGATTTCCGATGGTGGTCACCAGGGTTGAGTCGTTCAGGCTGCTGGTCACCATGGAGAAGCCGTTGACTTTATACCGGTAGAACAGAGTGGGGACCAGAGTCAGCGATTTGACCTGGTAGGAATAACCCAGTTCGAAGGAGTGGATCTCTTCAGGCCTGAGGTCGGGGTTTCCGACAAAGATGTTCCGCGGATCACGGTATTCGGGCACCGGGTTCATATCGTCGACATCGGGCCGGTTTACACGTTTGCTGTAGTTGAGCTGGATTTCGTTCTTCCCGAAGCGGTACCCCAGGTGGAGCGTGGGATAGAGGTCGAAATAGTCGTTCCGGGCGCTGGTGTCGATGGAGATGAAGTCCAGGTTCAGGAGGGCCTCCTCGGCACGCAGACCACCCATCACCGAGAAATTCTTCCATTCCCATGAGAGGGTGGCATAGAGGGCATGCACCCACTGTACTCCGTGGAAAAAGTTCCTGGCTGTCGAATCGGCCACCCATTTACCCAGGGAGTCATCCCAGGCCTCCACCTCCTGATTGATATCCTCCACCTGGAGGTACCCGGCGTAACCCGTCTCCAGCGAGGCATCCTCCCACAGCGGCCGGCTGTACTCCAGGTTCAGGTCGGTCTCCTGGCTGGTGTTGATGGCGGTGGTTTGATTCTTCAGAGGAGGGTATTCGGGTATCAGGTAATGGTCTTCGTAATGGTCATCTTCGTTCTCCCGGTCGCGCTGGTATTCGATATCGGCACTCAGCGTGTGTTCGTCTTCCCGGCTGAAGAGATGTTCATAATAGCCGGTGAGGCCCAGGCTGGTCTCTTTCTCGCCACCCCTGCGGATCCGGTTGAACTCTTCCGTTACCTGGTGACTGTTGTCACTGTAGCGGTTCCAGATCGAGTCGTTACGGCTTACGTTGCGGTAGTTGAAGTTGGCGCTGATCCCTGCAGCATCATTTTTGGTCAGGAACCAGTCGAAGCCCACCGTGGCCAGGTGTGAGGCAGGCCAGGCAAAGCCTTCCGACGACTGCTCCAGATAGGTGGAATGGCCGGTGATGGTATCGATGGTCTGAGAGTTCAGGGTACGGGTCGAATAGCGGTAGTCCTGGCGGTAGCCATAGCTCCCGAAGAGGTTGAACTTACCGGTGTTGTAGTTAAGCTGAAGGTTGGTGTTAAAACGGCTGTTGGCTCCCCCGTTCACGCCGAGGGTTCCGTTCAGCCCGGTCTTCTGTTCTTTCTTAAGGATGATGTTGATGATCCCGCCGGTGCCGTCGGGGCGGTATTTGGCCGATGGGTTGGTGATCACCTCGATGCGTTCGACCAGCGAGGCGGGCATCTGTTCCAGGTTTGCCGATCCGGCCAGCACCGAGGGCCGGCCGTTGATCAGGATGGTTACCCCCGACCCCCTGAGCGAGATGTTGCCATCGATATCGACCGACACCGACGGGATGTTCTGCAGCATGTCGGTGACCGTGCCGCTTTGCGCCAGGATATCCTTCTGGACGTTGAATACCTTCCGGTCGATCCGGGTGATCATCGGCGCCCGCTCGGCGGTGATGGTGACCTCTTCCATGTTCACTGCCGCCGGGGCCAGCTCCAGCACCCCAAGGTCCTGCTTCTGGTTCTTCCGGCCGATGGTGACCGGCCCTGTCCGCGTCTTCTGGTACCCGATGAAGGTGTACTCGAGGTAAAACACCCCGTTGCGGACGTCGCTGATGTTGAACCTGCCCGCACTGTCGGTCACCGCCCCGTTGACCATCTTCAAGGTAAGCGTATCGATCAGCATCACGTTGGCATACTCCACAGGCTCCCCGGTGCCCTTTTCAACGATCCTGCCGGATACCGACCCGGAGCTCCGTGTTTGCGACCACAGGGGATGAAAACAACATATCAATGCTGCAAAAAGCATACATCTCAGAAGAAACGCCCGGTTGATGATCCTGCACTTTAATTTCAAGGCCCAAAATTAGCAATTTCGTTATTCATGGTTTTTTCCGGAATTTCTCATATATTAGTGGGTTAAAAACTGACTTCTCATGTACAGGTTCCTTAATCCTCCGGAGATCAGACACGACCAGCGGCTGATCTGGGCAGCCACCCGATCGGTTCTGGAGAATGGCTATTTCTCCCGCAACAGAAGAGGCAAGAAAAGCCGGAGCCAGTGGGATCTTTTTATCCGGCTCCTGAAGATCTTTGCCTGGTTTCTGAAGATCACCGGATATTACCGGAAAGGTTACGGGAACGCGAAAACCATAACCGTCAGTGAGGTCACATTGCATTTCCATACATTGCCGGAGGCATTTGAAGGGATAAGGATCCTGCACCTTTCCGACCTGCATATCGACAGCATTCCGGGCCTGGCTTCGATCCTCATCGAACGGATCAGGGGGATCCATTTTGATCTTTGCCTGCTGACCGGCGATTACCGGAAGGACAAGCGCGGAAGCTTCCGCCACATCTTAAAACCCCTCAGGATACTTGCGAAACATATAAAAGCCCCCTATGGGACCTTTGCCGTGCTTGGGAACCATGATACCTGGCTGATGAGCAACTATGAGCAGGAGGCCGGTATCGAATTGCTCATCAACGAATCGGTGGAGATTGAAAAGGAGGGGCAGAAGATCCTGATCACCGGAACCGACGATCCGTTCGACTTCTTTACTGAACCTGCGATCCTGTGTCTGGAAACCACAGGCTATCCCTTCAAGATCGCGATGGTGCACACCCCCGAACTCGCCAAAACTGCATCCGACAACGGATATGCTCTTTACCTCTGTGGTCATACCCATGGAGGGCAGATCTGCTTGCGCCCAAACCAACCCCTGATCAGTCATCAGTTCGAAGGAAAGCAATACAACAACGGGATCTGGAAACTCGGCAATCTGACAGGCTATACCTCAAGAGGCGTGGGAGTTAGCGGAATTCCCATCCGGTTTAACTGCCCTGCGGAGGTGACCCTTTTCACCCTGCATCGTAAGACATGTTAAGCAAATAATTTTTAATTCGTACTTCGTACCTCGTACCTCGTACTTTTCTTCAAAGGATGCGCTTCGGTATTGAACACGAACCTGTCGAGGTCGATGGCTTTCTCCGGAGCAAAAAGCAACCAGGCGTATTTCAGCGTCTCCGCCAGGAAAAAGCTCTCCATATCGTCCTGTTTTTCGAGGGTGGTAATGTCTTTGATCTGGGCGAAACCGGCATCTGTCCGGCAATTACGAAAGATGTCGAGGATCATTCGCTGGCCTTCGAAAAGATAGCGCTCCTCTTTTGTGAGACGGTACAGGTAGAAACAGCTCTCCAGGTTTTCAGGCCGTAGAGGGTAGGAGGGCCAGACGATCGTATCGCAGGTAAAATCGAACACCTCGGGTTCCATACCAAAACGGGTCCACATCACATAGTTGGCCTGCTGGTTCACCTTCGCCTCGTGTATATTGCCCGAAAGCGCCAGCAGTCCGGCGAAATAGGCCTCAAGGGCGCCATAATACGGTCTGGTCTCCTGCCCTGTACGCATGTTGACGCGGGTGTAGAAGACCCCCCGCAGATAAGGCCTGTGCAGGTGTTTAAAGATGGCATTCAGCGAAGTTTCCCACATGGTTTTCAGCTCCTGGTCGCCGGAGAGCAGCCAGCCTTTCCAGAGGTATTCGTAGTAGGAGTCGATGCGTGCGCCGATCTGGCTTTCGGGGTTGACCCAATTTCCGGTGCTCACATCAACAACGGTTCCCACCAGGCCTGTCTGGGGGTCCCGGCGGTCGTACACCGCCAGCATGGCCTTTTTCGCTGTTTTGTACCAGGCGCTGTCGCCGGTCAGTTGGGTCAGCTTGCCGAACTCCAGGATATAGGTTCCGATCTCGGCCGGGTTGCTCAGGGAGTCACTCACCTTACCGGTGCGGAGGTTCACATACCGGTAAGGCATGCCGGTGGGTGATTTGAAAGCAGGCAGAAGTCGTTTTCCGAGGTCAATGGCCAGCTCGCGGAATTTCGGGTCTCCGTCAAGTTCATAGGCCGAAAGCAGTCCGCCCAGGATCCGGATGGAGATCTCGAATAACTGAACATTCTCATCCAAATCGAAATTCAGTCCGCTGAGCATCATCTTCTTCGCCTCCCTGGCCTCCTTTTTCATCCCCAGCAGGATGAAGGTGTCGAAGGCATCCACCGGGGTCATCAGGAGTGAGGTTTTATACCAGTTCCGGCCCGTTTTGCTGAGCGGTTTCAGGGCATCATATCCGGAAGCATAAGTTTTATAGCCACTCCAGGCATGACGGCAGGCCTCCACGATGGCCTGTGCCTGCTCCTCTTTCTGAAGTTCTGTGAAACTCTGGGGATGGGCATGCTGCAGGATCATCACCAATGCCAAAAATGCAAATAATATTCTGAATTTCATACGGTAATCTTTAAACCAAAAGAAGATTTTAACGGGATCAAAACTACGAAAAAGAAGCATCAGCACATCAGCACATCAGCACATCAGCACATTAACACATTATTTTCCCGTTCACCTGTTCACCTGTTCCAATCTTCAGTTCCAAAAATCTGATTAAATTATTTCAAAGTAAAGTTCTCTGAATTGTTGTATATTTGGTGTCGGTATTTTATTAAATATTGACACCATGATAACCAGAAGCCTTCAATCCGTAATTCTCTCACAGCTCCGCAAAGGCCTCGTAATCGGATTGTTTGGCGCACGGCGAACAGGTAAAACCGTACTCATGGAATCTGTCATGGCAGCCCTGAACCGGAAAAAAATTCTGCTGCTTCATGGAGAAAACCTGGATGAAGCTGAGATCCTTGCAAGTCAAAGGGTTTCCGTTTTTAAACGCTATTTTGGCGGCTACGACTTCCTGTTTATTGATGAGGCACAGAAAGTCCCCAACATCGGACAGAATCTTAAACTGATGATCGATACATTGCCTGGCCTGGGGATTTTTATCACCGGCTCCTCTGCACTGGAACTCAGGAATAAAACAGGGGAACCCCTTACAGGAAGAAGCAGATTCTATTATCTTTATCCGTTTGCCCAGTCGGAGATGAATGAAACGCCACTCATTGTGAGAGAAAAATTACCGGAGAGATTGGTATTCGGTTGGTACCCTCAGGTAGTCACCGCGTTGACAGACCGTGAGCGGATTGACTTCCTGGAATCCATTAAAAATGGTTATTTGCTCAGGGACATACTTGAACTGGACAACCTGAAAGATTCATTGTTCGTTTTAAACCTGTTGCGGCTGATTGCCTTTCAGTTGGGCAACGATCTGTCTGTCAACGAGCTGGCAAATTCTCTGCATGTCAGCAGAAAGACCGTCCTGAGGTACCTGGAGCTTCTGGAAAAAAGTTATATTCTGTTTTCAGCCACGGGATTCAGCCGGAATCTGCGCAAAGAATTTTCAAAGTCGCCCCGGTACTATTTTTGGGATAATGGCATCCGGAATGCCATCATATCCAATTATAATTCATTGAATATCCGGGATGATCAGGGCCGGTTATGGGAAAATTTCTGCATCGCAGAACGACGAAAGTACAATCATTACCTGGGGAAGCCGGTGAATTATTACTTCTGGCGGACTTATGATCAGAAAGAGATTGATTTAGTCGAAGAAGCCGGAGGAGCACTGGCCGGTTTTGAATTTAAATGGTCCGATCGAAGGACCAAACCCCCATCGGATTTCCTGAATGCCTACGATGGAGCGACTTTCTCTGTGATCGACCGTGAAAACTATCTTGATTTCATCACCTGAAAAAAATTCCTGTTCACCCGTTCACCTTTCATTCTCAATTCTCCATTCTCCATTCTCAATTCCTCTTCATCCCATCCCATCCCTGTGCTGTCAGCTCCACCTTCTGACCGTCGGGAGTGATCAGCCATTGGCCCTCTTCGGGGCGGGTCATGTGGCCGATGACGGAGATGCCCCGGATGTCTTTGATCTTCTCGTAATCCTGCTGGGCAATGGTGAAGAGCAGTTCGTAATCCTCTCCTCCGCTGAGGGCGGCCACGGTGGGGATCATGTTGAAGTCGATCGCCATTTTCCGGGTGGCTTCGTCAACCGGGATGCGCTCCTCGAAGATCTTTGCCCCGGTTCCCGACTGCTTGCAGAGGTGGAGGGTTTCAGAGGCCAGCCCGTCGGAGATGTCGATCATCGAAGTGGGCCGGATGCCGGCGCCGGTGAGGAGGTTGCGGAGGTCGGTGCGCGCCTCCGGTTTCAGCTGCCGTCCCACCTGGTAGTCGAAGCCCGAGAGGTCGGGCTGGATGCCGGGGGTGGCTTCGAAGACCTTCTTTTCGCGTTCCAGTGCGAGCAGCCCCATGTAGGCGGCGCCCAGGTCGCCGGTGACGCAGAGCAGGTCGCCCGGCCTGGCCCCGCTGCGGTAGACAACCTCCTCTTCGCGGGCCGAACCCAGGATGGTCACCGAGATCATCAGTCCCTTGTTGCTGGAGCTGGTATCGCCTCCCACCAGGTCGAGCCGGTAGCGTTCGCAGGCAAGCCGGATGCCGGCGTAGAGCTCGTCGAGCGCCTCCACGGTGAAGCGGCTGGAGACCCCGAGCGACACGGTGATCTGCTTCGGGATGCCGTTCATGGCGGCGATATCGGAGACATTGGCCACCACCGATTTGTACCCCAGGTGCTTCAGCGGCGTATAGACCAGGTCGAAGTGGATCCCCTCGATCAGCAGGTCGGTGGAGACCAGGCATACCTCCCCCTGGCCGTTGCGGATCACGGCGGCGTCGTCGCCCACCCCGCGAAGGGTCTCCGGATGGAGGAGAGGCCAGCCGGCCGTCAGCCGGTCGATCAGGCCGAACTCGCCCAGCTCCGAAAGCGGCGTAAGTCCGCCGGAGGCAGAAGAGGGCTTTTTAGCGTCTTTGTTTGTGAACAAGGGACTATGAGAATTAAAAATTAAAAATTAAAAATGACAATCAAGGCTTTGGCCCTGATTGCAAAGGTAAATTTTATTCACGAGTGAATGAGTGAATGAGTGACTGAGTGACTGAGTGACTGAGTGAACTGGTGAACGTGTCATTGACA
>CAYWHQ010000095.1:0-8643 GCA_964457665.1 uncultured Prolixibacteraceae bacterium
TGCTCGACAAGATCATTGCCGGCAGGGGAACCTCCGCCGACCTGGAAAAGCTTGAATCACTGGCTGAAAGCGTCGTCAGCGGAAGCCTTTGCGGACTGGGTAAAACCGCACCCAATCCGGTTCGCTCCACACTCCGCTACTTCCGTGAGGAGTACGAAGCACATCTGCAGGGACGCTGTCCGGCCGGGAAGTGTGCCCCGCTCATCCGTTACAGCATCGATGAAAGCTGTATAGGCTGCACCCTCTGTGCCCAGAAATGCCCCTCATCCGCCATCCCTTTCACACCGTATGAACGCCATACCATCGACACTGAGAAATGCATCAAATGCGATATCTGCCGGCAGGTATGCCCGACTCACTCAGTAACTACAGGATAAATGAAACTCATCATCGATCAGCGGGAAATTGAAGTAAAGCCGGGGACAACCCTTCTGGAAGCGGCACGTTCCCTGGGGATCGATATTCCAACCATGTGCTATCTCGACGGACACCACAACCATCCCTCCTGCTATATCTGTGTTGTAGAGGATGTCCGCGGCGGACGGCTTGTTCCTTCCTGTGCCATGCCGGCGGAGGAGGGGATGGTCATTCTCTCCGGCTCGCCGGCAGTGTTGAAGTCGAGGAAAGATGCCCTGGAACTGTTGCTCAGCGAGCATGTGGGCGACTGCCAGGCCCCCTGTCAGCTCACCTGTCCGGCAGGCATGGATATCCCGTTGATGAACCGCCTGATTGCAGCAGGAAGGACTATGGATGCCCTTGAGGTTGTTCGCCGGGAGATTGCGTTGCCCCTGGTGCTGGGATATATCTGCCCGGCTCCCTGCGAAAAGGGCTGCAAGCGGAAATATATCGACAGCCCCGTCCAGATCTGCCTTTTGAAACGCTTTACCGCGATGGATAAGTCCTTGCGGGAGGAGATCCGGATAACAAACCAGCGCACAGGGAAGCGCGTTGCGGTAATAGGGAGCGGGCCTGCCGGACTGGCTGCAGCCTTCCACTCCCTGCTCCTGGGGCATGAAACCATAGTATTCGACAAATCGGACCAGCCCGGAGGCGCATTGCGATATGCCATCCCCGATGATCTTCTCCCTAAAGAGATGCTCGATGCCGACATCGATGTGATCCGTTTGCTGGGCGGGCGGTTCGAGATGAATTTTCAGGTTGGCAGGGAGGAGTTTGAGAAGAAAATCCGGAAAGAGTTCGACTCGGTGATCCTGGCCACCGGCTTCACGGAGGAGTACCCGGCCGATGCCTTCGGACTGGCGCCCGTTGACCGGAACTCTCTGGTGGACCGGAAAGCCATGACCACCAGCCTGCCGGGCGTCTTCGGATGCGGTAGCCTCATCAGCGAGCAGCTGCTCTCGGTGCGGTCGGTCGACCAGGGAAAGCGGGCGGCGTGGGCGGCTCACCGGTACATGACCGGGGAGATAGTCATTCCGGAGGGTTATGCTTTCCGGAGCGTGATCAGCGGATTCTTGCCCGAAGAGAAGGAGGAGTACCTGAAGGAGGCGACCCGCGACACTGCGGTGGACCTCCCGGCCGGCTACCTGGCCGGTTTCAGCGAAGAGGAGGCCCGGCGTGAGGCGGCCCGCTGCCTGCACTGCGACTGCCGGAAGAAGGATGACTGTAAGCTGCGGATCCATTCGGAGGCATACGACGCCGACCGGAAAAAATATTCTGCAGCTGTCCGGAAACCGGTAACCCGGAATGTGCAGCACGACCTGGTGGTCTATGAACCGGGAAAGTGCATCCGTTGCGGCCTCTGCATTTCCATTACGGCACAGAAGAGAGAATCCCTGGGGCTGACCTTCATCGGCCGGGGTTTCGACGTGCGGGTTGCGGTTCCGTTCAGCGAATCCCTCGACAAGGCCCTGGCAGCGACCGCCGTTGAGTGCGCGGAAGCGTGTCCGACCGGAGCAATTTCAAAGTACGATTTACGAAGTACGAATTACGAATTAAGGGTTAAGGATTGAGAATTGTTGTTTTGACCGGTGCGGGTATTTCGGCGGAGAGCGGAATCAGTACGTTTCGTGATGCCAATGGATTATGGAACAATTACCGGATAGAGGAGGTGGCCAGCCCGGAGGCATGGGAACGGGACCCGCAGTTGGTGCTTGATTTCTACAACATGCGGAGAAAGCAGTTGTATGAGGTGGTGCCCAACCCGGCCCATTATGCACTCGCTGAACTGGAAAAAGCGTTTGAAGTTCAGATAATTACCCAGAATGTTGACGACCTGCACGAAAGGGCAGGATCGACCAGGGTGTTGCATCTGCACGGAGAGCTCAAAAAGGCGCGTTCCACTATCAACCCTGAGTATGTAGTAACCCTCGACGGTTGGGAACTGAAGCCCGGCGATCAGTGTCCGATGGGATCCCAGCTCAGACCACATATTGTATGGTTTGGCGAACCTGTGCCGGAGATCATGAATGCAACAACGATGGTCAGAAGGGCCGATCTCCTCATCGTGATCGGTACCTCCCTTCAGGTTTATCCTGCGGCAGGTTTACTGCAATACGCCCCATCCAGCATTGCCAAATACCTGATCGACCCCGCCGCCGAACCTACCCACTACATCATGAACCTGTCCATCATCCGGGAAAAAGCAACAGTGGGAGTGCCGGAGCTGGTAAGGAGATTGGTGAACAAGAAGGTGGTGGTAGATTGAGTCTCCCCCTTCCCCAATGCAAAGTAATGAGTATCTTTGGACAAGGTATCCCCAGGCGTTTGCCATGAACGAAATTCATGATAAATGATTATGATGACTGGCATCTGCTCCTGCCGGATCTCATCCTCCTCCGGCAGGGAGTTGCGCACGATTAATAGGGTCCTGGCAGAAAGTCAGTGACTCTTTACAAGGAGGATACTTCTGACCTCGGGAGATAATCTTTTATCAATAACCTTGTAATTCTAAAGTATAACTTTTATATTTGCCTTGGATTTCTAAATTAATGTAATATGAAAAGGCTTTTCACCAGGAAACTGGAGGCCTGGAAAAATTCACCGGGAAGGAAGCCGCTCATAGTAAGGTGAGCCAGGCAGGTCGGGAAATCTATTACGATCAATGAAATTGGTAAGACGGGTTTTACCGGAAAAATTCATGTGATTGACTTTGAGAAGCATCCTGATTGGAGTGTCATTTTCGACAGAAACCTGGATCCTGAACGAATAGTCGCCGAACTGGAAATTCAGCTGAACGCAAAAATTAACCGGGGTGAGGATCAGCATGGCGACCATGTACCCAAGAACTTTTACGAATTTCTCCTTGCCACAGGGTCGGATAAGTTGTCGGAGATAATTCTGAAGGAACCTGAAAAACTTCCCCGGTCTGTTCATGGATCATTGTTGGAGCAGCTCAGAAATTATATGTATATCGGCGGCATGCCCGAATGTGTCAAATCCTGGGCACAAACAAAAAGCATGGCAGATGTGTTTGATATCCAGTCGGACCTGTAAAAAGGCAATCGATCTGCTCACCACCGCGAGGTTGATCCATAAAGTTTACTCAACATCCCCGGCATCACTTCCATTTACCGCTGCTGCCTCGGAAAGGAAGTTCAAAGCTATTCTGGCGGATACCGGCTTAATGCGGGCGCTCAGCTCACTTCCCCCTCAGTCGGAATTTGTAAAGAACGACCTGTTGGGCATGTATCATGGCGCCCTGGCAGAACAGTTTACAGGGCAAAAGCTCCGGTTCCTGCCTCTTTATTATGCCGGTTGGTTATCGGGCTTTATTGAATGAAATTTGGTTACTTTGACACTATGAAATTCCTTTTCTTCCTGATCCTGTTGCTGCCGCTTACGGCCCTTGCCCAGCCCCCGCAGGAAGGCTGCCGAGCCTCCTTTCGCGGCAACCCGCAGCTTACGGGCCAGGTGGCATTGTTTCCGCGGTTTCCGCTGAAAATGGTCTGGAACTACAAAACCGGCGATGCAATCAGGTCGTCGCCGGTGATTTGCAACGGGGTGATCTATACCGGTTCGGGCGATGGTTATGTATACGCCATCACGGCGGCCGGTAAGCTGAAATGGCGCTTCAAAACAGGAGCTTCCGTGGAGGCTCCGCCGCTGGTCATCGATGGAACGGTGTATGTCGGGTCGATGGACGACACACTCTATGCCATTGATGCCGCCCGTGGCACCCTCCGCTGGAAGTATGCCACCGACGGGCAGATCATCGGGGGGTGCACCTGGTCGGAGGAGGGTGGCCTCCGTGTGGCGGCCGGAAGCTACGACTACCTGCTCCATGCAGTGGATGCAGCTACCGGAAAGGCGCTGTGGACCTACGAGTCGGGGAACTATATCAACGGAATGCCGGCCCTCTGGAACAATCATGCGGTGTTCGGTGGGTGCGACGGGTTCCTGCACCGGGTCAGCATGCGCGACGGGAAGGCGTTGCCCCCCATTGAAGTGGGGACCTATGTAGCCTCCTCGGCGGCCATCCGGGGCGACCTGGCATGGTTCGGAAACTACGACGGCGACTTCTATTGCGTCGACCTGAAGGAACAGAAGATCGTATGGAAAACCGGCGGCGGCGGACCTTTCATCGCATCGCCCGCGCTCACCGGCGATGCAGTGATCACCGGCTCACAGAATCATTATCTTTGGTGTTTTGAAGCCGGTACCGGAGTGGTCAGGTGGAAGATCAAGATGCTCGGGAAGGTGGATGCCTCCCCCGTGGTGAGCGGCGACCGGGTGCTTGCCGCCTCATCCGACGGCCGGCTTCATCTCGTGGAGATCACTACCGGGAAAGAGATATGGAGTTATGAAACAGGGGTTCCTCTCAGCAGCACACCGGCAGTCAACTCGCGGCTGGTAGTGGTGGGCGGTGAAGACGGTACCCTTTTTGCCTTTGGAGAACAATGAAGATCATCAACATCATCCCCGGGTTCGGGGGAACCTTTTACTGCGGGAACTGTCTGCGCGACAGCGGCTACGTGGCCGCCCTCCGCGAAGAGGGTCACGAAGCGGTGCGACTGCCGCTCTATCTGCCCCTGACCACTCAGTTCAGGTCGGAAGATCCTGAAATACCGGTTTTCTATGGTGCAGTCAGCATCTATCTCAAGCAATCGATACCCATCCTGAAGAATATGCCTGCCTGGGCCGAAAAACTGCTCAATTCCGAACCAGTACTAAAGATGGCCTCCCGTCAGGCCGGTTCCACCCGCGCAACCGGAATGGAAGAACTTACCCTTACGATGATCAACGACCGGCGCGGGCTGCTCAGGCAGGAGACTGACCAGCTCCTCGCTTTCCTCAGGGACCATGCCAGACCCGATGTGGTGCACCTCTCCAACGCTCTGCTCATCGGTATCGCCGCCGCCGTGAAGAAAGAACTCGGGATTCCGGTGGTATGCTCGCTTCAGGATGAGGATGTGTGGGTGGATGCCATGGCCGAAAACCTGCGTGACACTGTGTGGGATGCCATGGCAGAGCAGGTGCCCCATGTAGATGCATTCATCACGGTAAGCAACTATTTCGGGTCTGTGATGCAGCAGAAGATGCGCATCCCCGACGAGAAACTGCATATCCTACCCATCGGCGTCAACCCCGCAAACTACGAAATCAACCAGCCGGCAACCTCTCCACCCACACTCGGCTTTCTTTCCCGGCTGAGCCCCGGCAACGGCCTGGCCGTCCTTACCGGTGCTTTCATCGAACTTCGCAGGAATCCCGCTTTCAGCAACCTCCGGTTACGGCTCACCGGAGGGATGACAAACGATAACAAGCCATTCCTCGACGGACTCATGAGGCAAATTAAGGCAAACGGCCTTGAATCATCGGTGGAGATACACCATGATTTTACCACCACAGGGCTGAAGGGCTTCTTCCGCGGACTTACCCTGCTCTCGGTCCCAGTGCTGGAGGGAGAGGCTTTCGGGCTCTACCAGCTCGAATCGATGGCCTCCGGAATCCCCGTCGTGATGCCGGCCCTGGGAGCCTTTCCCGAGATCGTTACGGCCACCGGGGGAGGCGTCACCTATGAACCCAACACACCCCAGGCGCTGGCCCAGGCCATAACCTCCCTGCTTCATGATCCCCGGCACATTGAACAGCTCAGCAAACAGGGATTGGAAGCGGTTAACAACAAATACAACCACCTGGCCGTTGCCCGTCAAGCCATTGATATCTATAAAAACATCTCTTCCCGATGAATCTCCTTGCACAACTGATTCAGGTTGAACGTTGGTTTGAAGTTCCCGGCGGGGGCCCTCACGTGAATGTACTGCACGGTGTGGATCTTGAGGTTAGGGAGAATGAGCATATTGCCATTACCGGTCCATCGGGATCCGGGAAATCTACGCTGCTCAATATCCTGGGAACCCTCGACCGGCCCGACGCCGGCAGGGTTATACTTCAGGAGCGGGAGGTGAAGAGTATGTCCCCCGATGAACTCGCCAAAATCCGCAACCTCTTTATCGGATTCGTATTTCAGCAACATTTTCTGCTGCCTCAGCTCACCCTTCTCGAAAACATCCTTCTTCCCGTGCTGCCATCAAAGAATATAGCCTGCAGAAAGCAGGCCAGGGAACTGGCATCCGCGCTTGCCGAAAAGGTAGGTCTGGAGATGCATCTCAGCAAATTTCCGGCACAGATGTCGGTAGGGGAGTGCCAGCGCGCTGCCGTCGTCCGGGCGTTGATCAACCGGCCCGGGTTGCTGCTGGCCGACGAGCCCACAGGTTCGCTCGATCGCGAAAACGCCGATCACCTCGCGGAGGTATTGCGGGAACTGAGAAAAGAACATCAGTTTTCAATGGTGATGGTGACCCACTCGGAGGCGCTTGCAGCCTCCATGGATCGCGTGTACAGCCTCACCTCGGGCAAACTCCGGCAGCGCTGAAGTTATGAACGCTTTCATCATCATTGCCCGGAGTATTCGCCATTACCGAAAGACCTGGATGGCTATCGGGGCCGCCATGGTGGTCAGTACAGCCGTGCTGACTGCAGCGCTGATGGTAGGCGATTCGGTGAGGATGAGCCTCGAAAGGATGACCCGGAACCGTCTGGGATCCACCGGATACATTATGCCCACGGGCGACCGCTACTTTCGTGCCGCCCTGGCCGGCGAGGTGGCCACCGGGATCGGTGCGACCGTCGCACCGGTCCTGACTGTCCGTGGCATTGCCGTGAACAGCGACCGTCAGATGCGTCTGCCGGATACCCGTGTGCACGGGATCGGCAGGGAGTTTCCTACGATCTTCGGCATGGCTTCAAAGGTGCCCGCCAGGGGAGCTGTCTGGATCAGCGCCAATACTGCCGAAAAACTGTCGCTCCGCATCGGGGATCCGCTCGTACTGCGCCTCGACCGCATAACGTTTGCCCCTCAGAACGCCCCATTCATTTCAGAAAATCAACCCACGCTGGCCATCCGCGTAACGGTGGAGGATATCCTCCCGGAAGAAGGTATGGGCAACTTCGCAATCGAACCCAACCAGGTTCCCCCTTTCAACCTTTTTATTGACCGTGAGGAGCTTGCCACGCTGCTGGAACTGAATGGTTTAGCCAACCTGATGCTCGTGAGCGGTAACGGTAGCACAGAAATTACCCCCGGGCTTCTGCACGGGGCGATTGAGAAAAACTGGAAACCTGCGGATATAGGCCTGCGTTTCCGGCCTCTTTCGCGATCGGGGGAGATGGAGATCACCTCGGGAAGAGTCTTCATCGATACCGCCATCACCAGCGTCATTCAGGAGGTTCTGCCCGGAAACCGTTCCATCCTGACCTACCTCGTGAACAGTCTCAGGCATAATCAGCGATCGACCCCTTATTCCTTTGTCACGGCAGCCCCCGGTCGCTATTTCGACCGCCACACAGCGCCCGGAGATATTCTCGTAAACGAATGGCTGGCCGGGGATCTGCAAATTCAGGAGGGTGACACACTTTGGCTTGTCTGGTACAGGATGGGCCCACTGCGGCAACTCACAGAGGATTCGGCCGCTTTTCGGGTGGCAGGGATCTGTCCGGTGACCGGTGCTTTCGCCGGACCCGGCCTGATGCCTGACTTTCCGGGTATCTCGGGAGAGTCAAGCTGTCGTAACTGGGAGACCGGCGCTCCCATTGACCTGAAGCGGATCCGCGACAAAGATGAAGCATACTGGAACGAATACAGGGGAACTCCAAAGGCTTTTATTAACGGTGAAAGTGGCAAAAATTATTGGGAAAATCCCTTTGGGTCGGCCACCGCCATACGGTTGGATGCCGGAATGGAGGATACCGCTGCCATCGGGGATCTCATCATGAGTCACCTGAAACCCGGACAACTGGGGATGGAATTTTTACCGGTTGCTGCAAAGGGCATTCAGGCTGCCAGGGAATCCACTGATTTCGGGGAACTTTTCCTCAGCCTCAGTTTTTTCATCATTGCCGCGGGGTTGTTGCTCACCGGGCTCGGACTTTCCCTCTTTCTTCGCCGGCGCATGTCAGAAGCCGCCATCATGTTGGCCTCTGGCATCACCCGCCGGCAGGCGGGCCGGCTTTTTTTCGGAGAAGCCATGATCGTTGTTATTATAGCCGGTATGCTTGGCGTACCTGCCGGAATCCTGGTTTGCCAGGGTCTACTCGCAGGGCTGAATACCCTCTGGATCGATACCGTCAGAACCACCGGAATCCTTCCGGCGATTGTACCGTTAACCCTCTTTACGGGGTTTG
>CAYWHQ010000096.1:0-8601 GCA_964457665.1 uncultured Prolixibacteraceae bacterium
CCTGGTGATCACCCTCAGCGACCGGGCAGCTTCGGGAGAATATGAAGACCGGTCGGGTCCGCGTGTCCGTGAACTGCTGTCGGAGTGGTTCGGCACGCAGCAGATGAACCTGTTCATTCATCCCTACCTGATACCCGACGATCCTCTGCAGCTTGAGGAGCTCTGCCGGCAGGGAAAGGACGAACTGATCGACCTGATCATCACAACGGGGGGCACCGGCATCGGCCCCCGTGATTTTACCGTGGATATAGTCCGCAGCATGCTGGATTACGAGATACCCGGCATCATGGAGTCGGTCAGGATGAAATATGGCATGGACAGGCCCCAGGCACTGCTCAGCCGCAGCGTGGCCGGTGTGATGGGAAAATCGCTGGTCTTTACCCTACCGGGCAGCGTCAGGGCAGTGAATGAATACCTGGCAGAGATCTTCAAATCGTTACAGCATATGATCCATATGCTGCACGGACTCGACAGTCATTAACTCAAAAAAGTATTTTTAATATGGTAAGACTTTTAACTCCGATCCTGATTTTTTCACTGCTTCTCAGTGCCTGTTCTACGGGAAAAAAGGCGCTGGAACATGGTGATTATTACACTGCTACCCTTCAGGCCGTAAAGCGCCTGAGGAGCAACCCCGATTCAAGGAAAGCGATGAATGCCCTGAAAGACAGCTATCCTTTGGCAATCAGCTATTATCTGGGAAAAATAGATAAGGCACTCTCAGTGAATGCAACCTTTAAATATTCTGAGATTGTCGGACATTACGAAAAGCTTGAATACATGGCCGACGAGATCAACCGGTGTCCAGCCGCCATGAAGGTAATCGATGACGTAAAAACCTATCCTGTGGAGCTGGCGAATGCCCGTCAGAGAGCCGCGGAGGAGCAATATCAGGCTGGTTTGAGCCGGGAGAAAGAAAATACCCGCGATGCATGGAAGGCTGCCTATTTGTATTACCGGCAGGCCGACCGGTTTGTTTCGGGGTATAAAGATACCAGGGAAAGAATGGCTGTTGCCAAAATCAATGCCACCCTCAAGGTGATTGTCGAACCCATACCTGTTCCCAGAAATTATGAGCTCACCTCAGGTTTTTTCCTGAACCAGATCATGGAAGCGCTTTCGACAGGCAGCTCAGGAGAATTTGTTCAGTTTTATTCACCGGAAGCAGCGGGAAATGCCGGCATCACGCATCCTGACCAGGTGCTTAAATTAAGTTTTGATGAATTCACTGTCGGCCAGGTATATGATAAAGAGACCATCCAGGAGTTGAAGCGCGACAGTGTGGTGATCGGCACGGTGGATATACCCGGAGGGAAACAAAAAGTGTACGGAACGGTAAAGGCGAAGCTAACCACCCACCGTCGTGAACTGATTTCACATGGTCTGCTTGATGTAATGATCATGGATTTTCACCTGAATAGCGTCATTTCCGAAAAGAAATTCCCTGGTCAGTATGTCTGGTTTACCGAATGGGGTAACTTTAACGGGGATGAAAGGGCGCTGACGAAGGAACAAGTGGCGCTTTGTAACCGTAAACCTGCCCCACCGCCGGGACCTCAGGCACTTTTTATAGAATTTACAAAGCCGATTTATTCGCAGGTAACTTCCTACCTGAAATCCTTCTACAGCAGGTATTGATCAATATTTTGAGGAGAGTACCCCGGGCGGGACTTGAACCCGCACGACCGCTATGGTCACAGGATTTTAAGTCCTGCGTGTCTACCAATTCCACCACCAGGGCCTTGATCCGGCCGGCACGGTAATCTCTGCTGCGTTCCTTCTGTATCAAACCGTGCAGTACCGAAGCGGATAAAAAAACCCTCGGTGAGAGGGTTACTTTATCCTGAGCGGAAGACGGGACTCGAACCCGCGACCCTGACCTTGGCAAGGTCATGCTCTACCAACTGAGCTACTTCCGCGATTGAGAGCGCAAAAATAAGAATTTTTTATATCTCCCTATTTTTTTTCCAGCAATTTTTTGATCTCGTTCAGTTTCATAAGCGCCTCCACCGGTGTCAGTGTATTGATCTCGGTGTTGAGGATATCTTCCTTGATCTGAAGAAGCAGCGGATCGTCAAGCTGGATGAAACTGAGCTGAAAATCACCCGGGCCATGACCCGACAGCTTTCCTGCCTTAACCTTTCTCCGGGAAAGGATTCTTTGTGCATCCCTATCCCCTCCATCCTCCATATCACTCCCTTCGCGTGGCTGACCAGACTGTCTTCCCAGTTCCACTGCCTCATGGCTGGTCTCCAGCTGACGCAGCAGTTCCCGGGCCCGGTCAAGTACTTCAGCAGGCATCCCGGCCATGCGGGCCACATGTATTCCGAAACTGTGCTCGCTGCCACCAGGTTGGAGTTTCCGGAGAAAGATGATCTGGTTCCTTATTTCCCGCACGGTGATATGGAAGTTCTTTATCCGGTTCATCAGCACAGCCATCTCATTGAGCTCATGATAATGGGTTGCAAAGAGCACTTTGGGGCGGAACACAGGATTCTCGTGAAGGTACTCGGCAATCGCCCAGGCGATGCTGATCCCGTCGTAGGTGCTGGTACCCCTCCCTATTTCATCGAGCAATATCAGGCTTCTGCTTGAGACATTATTCAGAATGCTGGCTGTTTCATTCATTTCCACCATAAAGGTCGACTCCCCGGAGGATATGTTGTCGGATGCCCCCACCCTGACAAATATCTTATCGATCAGCCCCAGGATTGCAGCCCCGGCAGGGACAAAGCTCCCCATCTGTGCCATAAGGGCAATCAAACCTGTTTGGCGGAGCAAGGCAGATTTACCGGACATGTTGGGGCCGGTAAGGATGATGATCTGTTGTGTCTTGTCGTCCAGATACAGATCGTTGGCCACATAATCCTCGCCCGGTTTCATCTGGCGTTCAATGACGGGATGACGTCCGTTCCGGATCTCCAGGGAGAGGGATTCGGTCAGTTGCGGACGAACATATTTAAATTCCAGGGCATTGACTGCGAAAGTGGTTAAAACATCCAGCCTGGAAACGACCGATGCATTGAGCTGGACCTGTTGAATGAATCCTGTGACAAATAGTACCAGGTCATTATAGATCCTGTTCTCCAGCTCCTGGATACGCTCTTCCGCGTGCAGGATCTTTTCTTCATATTCTTTCAGTTCTGGTGTAATGTAACGTTCGGCATTGACCAGCGTCTGCTTGCGTTGCCAGTGGCCGGGCACTTTGTCGCGGTGGGTGTTGGTCACCTCCAGGTAATAGCCGAATACATTGGTATAACCGATCTTCAGGGAGGATATCCCTGTCCCGGCAATCTCCCGTTGCTGGATGGTAATCAGAAAGTCCTTCCCTGAGAAGGCGATCTGCCGGAGTTCATCGAGCGCTTCGCTGACGCCTTCCCTGATCACACCACCCTTGCTCAGCATCGCCGGAGGTTCAGGATCAAGGTCATTCCCGATCCGGGTCCGCAGGGCATGACAGTCGTGCAGCATCCCGGCCAGATTGACCACAGAGGGATGGCCTGTTTCACGTATCATGTTCCCCACCTTTTCCACCGTATCCAGCGCTTTCTTCAGATGCAGCATCTCTCTGGGAGTGACCCTTCCGATGGCCACTTTTGAGATCAGCCTTTCCAGATCGCCGATCAGGGTGAACTCCTTGCGTAACGTTTCAATCAGCGTGGGATGTGCGGCAAGGAAGGCCACGATTTCCAGCCTCTCTTCCACCGGAGCAAGGTTTTTCAGCGGAAGCAATATCCATCTGCGAAGCAACCTGCTTCCCATGGGCGTCACAGTATGGTCGAGCACATCGAGCAAGGTTTTTGCATGTTCGCTGACCGTCTGTACCAGTTCAAGATTCCGGATGGTAAACCGGTCGAGCCATACGTAATGATCCTCCTCAATCCGGGTGACTTTGCTGATATGGGCGACGCGGTCGTGCTGCGTTTCGTTCAGGTAGTGGAGGCATGCCCCGGCTGCAATGATCCCCTGGTCGAGATTATCCACCCCGAAACCCTTGAGGGAAGTGACATTAAAATGCCGAAGCAACAGATCGCGGCCAAAATCAGCTGTAAAAACCCAATCCTCAAATGTATTGATATAGAAACGGTTACCAAACAATTCAAGAAATTTTTCCCGGTTATTCTTCCGGATCACAACCTCGCTGGGGCGGAAACTCTGCATCAGTTTATCCAGGTACTCTGTATTCCCCTGAGCCAGCAAAAACTCACCGGTAGTGACATCCAGGAAGGCGATCCCGCTGCAGTGCTCCCCGAGATGAACCGATGCCAGAAAATTATTCTGGCGTTGATCCAGTGTTTTATCATGATAAGAGACTCCGGGCGTAACCAGTTCTGTAACACCCCGTTTCACGATGGTTTTGGCAGTTTTCGGGTCCTCGAGCTGGTCACAGATCGCCACCCGGTAGCCTGCCTTTACCAGTTTTGGAAGATAGGTGTCGAGGGCATGATGAGGAAAGCCGGCCAGCTCCACATAGGAGGCCGCCCCGTTGGCCCTGCGTGTAAGGACAATGCCAAGCACAGCAGAGGTTCTGACGGCATCATCTCCGAAAGTCTCATAAAAATCACCTACCCTGAAGAGCAACAGCGCGTCGGGGTACCTGGCCTTGATGCTGCCGTATTGCTTCATCAGCGGGGTTTCGGCAAGATCTTTCTGACGGTCCGCCATCTTTCTTTCCTCTTTCACCCTTCAAAGGTACCATCCCTCTCCGAAATGCCTCCTCATTGTTAATAATTCAGGATAAAACCTCTAATTTTGCCCCATGGGAACAACCGATCAACCATGGAGGCTGACGGTAGATGAATTCAGGAAAGCAGGTAAGCTCCCTGTCATCATCGTGCTTGACAACATCCGTTCAATGAGCAATACCGGCAGCGTGTTCCGGACAGCCGACGCGTTCAGGCTGGAAGGAATACATCTTTGCGGCATCACCGCTACCCCACCCCACCGGGAGATCCATAAAACTGCATTGGGCGCCACGGATTCGGTGCAATGGACCTACTATCCCGACACCACCCGTTCGGTCGGGGAACTCCGCTCCAAAGGATACCGCATCATAGCTGTGGAACAGACTCCGCGGAGCATCCCGCTGCAAACTTTCAGACCTGTTAATGGCGAAAGGCTTGCCCTGGTCTTCGGCAACGAGATCCATGGAGTGAATCAGCATTTGACAGAGGAGGCGGATCTTTGTGTCGAAATACCACAGTTCGGAACAAAACATTCACTGAATATTGCAGTATCTGTTGGGATAGTGATATGGGAGATCATCAGGTCACCGGTTTTTTTCAGGATTCTTTGAAACATTATTAAACTTAATGCGTAAAACAAGTCAAAGTAAAAAATTTTGGCGCTTTCTGATCTAATTTATATTTTTACACGCTGAAACGGAGAAAACTTTATTATATTTGTCAAATCAGTAAACAAATTCTATAACACAAAACTCAGCACTATGAAAAATTTCTATCGGATCTTATCAATGTTCGTAATTGTCATGCTTGTGGCAATTATACCGGTGGCTTCATTCAGCCAGGATAAGAAAGAGGAGAAGAAGGTCAGGAACACGGCACCTTCCAACAGCTACTGGTCGGTCATGCTCTATGGCGGCGGTCAGCAATTCAACGGCGATCTGGCCAAGAACAAATGGATCAATCCATTTAACGACTGGCGTTATGATGTTGGTCTGAAGGTGACCAAACAGTTTACCCGGGTTCTCGGTCTGAGGGTTGACCTGGGTTATGGCCGTGTTCACGGCGAGGTGGATAACAAATTTGTCGACCAGAAATACATTTCCCAGAGTTTCACCTCCTCCATGTTCAACGCCGATCTCCACCTGACCGTTAACTGGGTCAACTGGATCCTTGGGAGCAAACCCGAAAGACTTTTCTCTTCATATCTGATTTTCGGTGTGGGCCACGATGAAGCGTGGGGGATTAAAAAGGATGACCTTCTGCAGAAAGATATCGCCTGGCTCGGCGACAAGGACAAGAAAGATGTCGGGAACATAGGCAATACCAGTGGCATCGGAGGACGGAACGCTGAGTTTACCGGTGTGGCCGGTATCGGTTTCGACTTCAACATCAACAAGCACTGGAGCATCAATCCGGAAATCGTATGGAAGTGGAAAGACGGAGATATTCTCGACATGCAGCATGGCGGCGCCAAGGAGATCAAAAATGACATGTACAGCCAGTTCAATCTTGGCCTGGCTTACAAATTTGCCTATGGCGGCTGTAACATGAAGTATATGGAGAAGAACTACAGCCTGGTGACCTATGAAACCACCCCCTCGGTGCTCAATTCGCAGGGTGACTCGGTGACCGTCACCATCAAGGGCAACGTTCCTCCCAAGTATTTCTGCCCCAATGCTGCCATGCTTTTTGAACCAACGATCCAGTACGAAGGCGGTCAGTATGCGCTGAAACCCATGACCCTCAAGGGTGAAAAGGTTCAGGGCGACGGTATCCCCATTAAATACAAGGATGGCGGTACATTCACCTACACGCAGAAGTTCCCCTACAAACCGGAAATGGCCAATTCGATGCTGACAGTCTCCCCGATCGTCTATGAAGCCAAAGAAAAGGTTTATCCTCACCGCCATGAGATTAAGGAAAAGGTGAAATTCGTGGAGATGCCTTCCCGCGATCTGGCTCCCGGCATCATCTATACCGAAAAGCGTATCCTGAACGACCAGCTCACCCTGGTGGCTCCTCACGGTTACAAGAAAGAGGTGATCGTATCCAAAACCGGAATGATCTATTTCAAAAAGAACAAATTTGACCTCGATCTCAAGTACGGTCTGAATAAAACGGATGCCGCCAAGCAGGGGCTGACCGATGTGAAGGATATGCTGCAGAAAGGCTGGAAAGTCAGAAGCATCGACATGAACGGATATGCATCCCCCGAAGGCGAAGAGACCTTCAATGCCGGTCTCTCCGAGAACCGTGCCAAAACCGGTAACAAATGGATGATCGAACAGTATCAGGAATGGGTAAAGGCTGCCAACAAGGACAACAAGGACAAAAAAGCCGTAAAAGCCGCCGTGGAAGCTGCCGGGAAAGATATCAACATCCCCCTGGCGCATCATGGTCCCGACTGGAACGGTTTCATGATCGCACTCAAGAACCGTGGCATGAAAGACATGGACAAGATCCTCAATGTAATCAATTCGGCCCCCACACCTGAAAAGAAAGAACAGGAGATCCGCAATATGATCCTGATCTATCCCGACATTGAAAACAATCTTCTCCCGCCACTCCGCCGCTGCGAGGTTACCGCCAACCTTTACGAACCTAAATATTCCGACGAAGAGCTCCTGACCATGGCTGTTTCCAGCCCTGACAAACTGAAAGTAGAGGAGCTTCTCTATGCGGCTACCCTGGCTGCTGATGCTGCCACGATCCAGACCATCACCGACAATGCCGCTGCCAAGGCTCCGCAAAGCTGGCAGGCGCAGAACAATGCCGGAGTGGCCAATCTCAATACCGGTAACATCATGAAGGCTGGCGAATATCTTTCCAAAGCACAGCAACTGGCATCAAATAACGGCATCATCGAGAACAATTTGGGAGTGCTTGCAGCTAAACAGGGCGACCTGAAGAAAGCTGAGGCCCAGTTTAAAAAAGCTCAGCAGCTTGGAGAGAATGAGAATTATAACCTCGGTGTGCTGATGATCCCCAAGGGCGAATATGCAAAGGCTGCCACCAACCTGGCCAATGCCAAGTGTTCCTACAACCTGGGTCTTGCCCAGATGCTTTCCGGTAACAACAGCGCTGCAGAGACCACCCTGAAGTGCGCTCCGCAGACCCCGGAAAACAGCTACCTGCTTGCCATCGTCGGCGCCCGTACCAACAACACCCAGATGATGTACGAACACCTGATGAAAGCCTGCCAGGATCCGGTGCTGAAAGCACAGGCCCGGAAAGACCGTGAGTTTTACAAATACGAAAAAACTCCTGAATTCCAGAACATTGTGAAGTAGTTTGTTTACTGATTCTCCTGAAGCCGTCCCTTATCAATGGACGGCTTCTTTTTTTTCAGGGGCGCTGCAGGATCGTAATTCCCGAGGGATATTCACCCCCGAGGAGGCTTCTCAGCCATCCATAATCCTTCCTGTTCTCCACAAAATCAAGCGTATCCGTTTCCACAATAAGGATCCGCAGCTCAGGCTGTTGGCGGAAAAAATCAAAATACCCCTGCTGGATCCCCCTCAGATATTCCAGAGATATTTTTTGCTCATATGATCTGCCCCGTTTCAGGATATTGCTTCTCAACCGTTCGGTACCCGTATGCAGGTAAAGGATCAGCTCCGGCTTCGGTATGACAGCGCTTACCATCTGAAAGAATCTGTGGTAGAGATTGTATTCTGCCGGATCCAGGTTCCGGTTTGCGAAGATGAGGGATTTATAGATAAAATAATCGGAAACGGTAACGGGATGAAACAATCCAGGCGCTGCAAAGTGGTCCCTGAGTTGCTGGTAACGATCAGCCAGAAAGGAGAGCTCCAGCGGAAAGGCATATCGTGACGGATCGTTATAAAACCTTGGAAGAAACGAATTCTCTTCGAATTGCTCCAGGACGAGAGCGGCGTTGAGTTCCCCGGCAAAC
>CAYWHQ010000097.1:0-8562 GCA_964457665.1 uncultured Prolixibacteraceae bacterium
AATCCAGTGACGGCACCCGTGAAATCTGCATCGCCTATGCTGAAAAGCATCCGGATAAAGTACGGCTTTTTCTCAGAAAAAGGCACGAATCCCAGTATTACAACGAACAGGGTGTATTTGTAACCAGGTTCAACGGACGATGGAACAAAATGGCGGCACGTGGAAAATATATGGCTGTCTGCGAAGGTGACGATTACTGGACAGATCCCCGGAAATTGCAAAAACAGGTTGATTTCCTGGAATCAAACCCTGATTTCGCCATTTGTCACCATAACATGCAGGTGGTTTACGAGGATAACGACAAGCCGCCGCATCTTTCAAATTCTCCCAGCCAGAAACCCGTCACAACCATCCTTGACCTGGCTGAGGGAAATTATATCTACAATGCGTCGGTTTGTTACCGGCAGCAAGATGCGGTAAAAATGACTGAATGGACATTTTATACACCTGCCGGCGACTACCCCAACCATCTTCTGAATGCACAGTATGGAAAAATAAGGTATTTCCCGGAGGTTATGGGTGTATATCGCGTTCACCGGGGCGGAATCTGGGAATATCACAGCCAGGAGTACCGGCGGCAGAAATGGGTGACAGTCCTGGAATATTGCAGAACTGCCTTTTCTGATGAGGTAAACCAAAAGCTCACCTGTCAATTGGTTAACAATCTCATGGCGCTTATCCTGTCGCCGGCGACCCCTGCGGATAAGGTCACGGAATTTTCACGAAAAATCCTTGATCTGGATCCCATGTTTCTCCGCCGACTCCAGGCCGACCACCAGACCAGGATTAAAGACCTCGAAGGAGCTTTGCAGCGTGTTTATTCCTCATGGTCCTACCGAACCGGAAACTTTCTGCTTGCGCCGGTTTCCAGGCTATCAAAATCGTTGCGTCTACCGGGTACAGAATCATGATGATGGAACCATGAAGGGCCGGTTGGAGGATTATATCCGTTTTCTGGAACAGGCAGTGCTCCGGCCGAAAGAAAAGTCGTACCTGTCGCAGATCATTCGTGAAAGGGCCATGGTTCTTTTTTTCATGACAATCCGTGCACTATGTCCGTTTCTTTGGCGCAGGATAGCGCCTGCGGGCGATGCACACAACATGCTACATCTCCACCAGCAGCGGTTGAGAAATTCGGTCATTATTATATCCGGAGATTTTAAAACACCGGGCCATTCATACCGGGTTGAAAGAATCCTGGCATCGTTCTATCACCTTGGAATACCGGGAAAATGGATCACACCGGAGGGTGCTGCAGATGAGCTGCATTTGCTTACCCATTGCAAGCTGCTCATCCTGTGGCGAACTCCTTTTACGCATGTGATTGAAGCATGGATCAGGAAATCTGAAAGCATGAATATTCCGGTTTGGTTCGACCTGGATGATTACCTTATTTCGCCGGAACTCGCCCTTTCGGGAAACATTGATTCGGCAAGAACCTTTGGTGCCTCAGAGGAGGAAGTCACCGCGGGAATGACGGCCTACCTCCATGTCCTCCGGATGGCAGATCTGGCCACCTGCCCTACCCTTCCGCTGGCAGAGGCGATCAGGCGCGAAGGGAAACCAGCTGTGGTCATACCAAACGGCTATACAGAAGAGCAATTTTATCAGTCAGACCGTCTTTGGAAGGACCGACAAAATGCTCCGCCAGAGAAAATAGTCAGGATAGGTTATGCCGGCGGTACCCTGACACATCAGCAGGATTTCAGAACCGCCCTTCCGGCGCTGGTACGGATCCTCCGTGAGTTTCCCGAAACCATCCTGACCGTTTTCCCGGATAGTTTGCTTATGCATGAGTTTCCGGAACTGCTGCCCTTTCACAGCCGCATTGAGACCCGGGGAAAAGTACAAATCACGGAGCTGCCCTTTGAGATCAACCGTTTCGATATCAACATAGCCCCGCTGGAGGTCAATCCTTTCTGCGAAGCGAAAAGTGAACTTAAATACTTTGAAGCTGCCCTGCTGCGCATTCCTACCGTAGCCACCGCCACCCAACCGTTCCGTCAATCGATCCGGCACGGATACAATGGTTTTCTTGCCTCCTCGGAGAATGACTGGTACGAATCGCTGAAGATTCTGGTCACCGACCCATCTTCGCGTACTGCCATGGGCGAGGCTGCCTATTTCCATGTTCAGTATCATTTCAGCGCGGAACAAAGAATTCATCTGCTATTCCGGATTCTGAACGAACTGGGGCTCGACCGGCAATTTAACATCCCTTTTATGCAGCAGCGGTGCGACGCCCTTAAAAACACCGCCAATCCTGATACCTGCTACCGGACAACACACCCCGATCCCCCTGAGTTACCCATCTTCCGCACCCTGTTCAGCCGCCAATCAGGAGATGCCACTGAGTCGGGGATTCTTGTGGTGATCAGCGATGATGTTACACCTTCCGGACAGTTTATTACGCACCTCTCCTCCATGGCGGTTCACTCTGCAGCATTGGCTATCGTGATGAACCGTCCGGAATCATTCCGCGCTGAAGCCATCCGGGAGCAACTTGTCCGGAATGCCGGAAGTTTCCCCTGTTGCTGCCTGCTGGCAACCGACGAAAAGGTCTCCGCAGGAGCGCTGCGTAACCTTGGGTTCAGTCACCTCACTGCCCGCTACATCCTGATCCTTGAAAACGACGCATCCTTTCCCGGGGATTATCTCCGCGAAAGCCTGACAAGGATCCGCAACACGGGAGCATCGCTGGTCCAGCCAGAACAGCTTAAAAATTCCTTTCCGGGATGCTCCTTCCATGCCGAATACTTTGACGACCACCTCTCGCTGGTCAGCAAAGCCTCCTGGAGCAAAGCAGGTGGCTTTGACCCTGCCGGCACCGAAACGAACCTCTACCGTCGTTTTGCCGGACAAGGTTTCTTTGGATTGACCCTGCCGGAAAAAAAACCTGCTACCGGGCCAGATAAAACAACACCATGAAAATTGCGATTGTAACCCCTCAGTCGGATGGTTACACCGAAACTTTTATCAGGGCCCACAGGGATCGTCTGGAAGGCAGGATCGGTTTCTACGATGGCGGAGTCCCTCCATCCCGTCTGAATGGAGAAGCGATGCAGCCGGGGCGGTACAGCGCTGCCCAGCTGATCTTCCTCTGCAAATCCATCCTGTCTGCCAAACCTCTTCCTCCTTTGCAACACTTCTTTCAAAGATCACTGAGACAAACCAAACCAGATGTAATCCTGGCCGAGTATGGAACCACAGGTGCAGATATACTGCCGATGGTCATACCGACAGGCATCCCGATGGTAGTAATTTTTCATGGTTACGACGCCAGCTGCACCGGCATCCTGCAGGAATATGCGGCACGCTACCGGAGGATGTTCGGCTACGCGAAGGCTGTCATGACAGTGTCCCGATCCATGCAATCCACGCTTGTGGAACTTGGATATCCGGAAGAAAAAATTATTTACAATCCCTATGGTCCCGATCCGGAGTTCTTTCGCAACAAACCCCGGTTTCAAAACCGCCGTTTTTATGCTGCGGGCAGATTCGTGGAAAAAAAAGCCCCGCATCTTACCATTCTTGCATTCTTTGAGGCACAGAAAGTATCCGGCGATGCAACCCTGGTCATGACCGGCGACGGACCGCTGCGAAAAGTATGTGAAGATCTTGCAAAATACCTTGGAATCAGTGAAAAGGTAACCTTTACGGGCCCCCTCGCCCCGGAGATGGTCCTGAAAGAGATGCAGGGGGCATTCGCATTTGTTCAACACTCCCGCACAGCACCCGATGGCGACAGGGAGGGAACCCCTGTGGGGATCCTGGAAGCGCAGGCTGCTGCATTGCCGGTTATCTCAACCCTGCATGCCGGAATCCCCGAAGTGGTTGTCGATGAAAAAACCGGACTCCTTTCCGCTGAAAATGACGTCGGGGCCATGGCTTCCAACATGATCCGCCTGCTGGGCGCACCGAACCTGGCAACGGAAATGGGCGCTGCAGGACGCGAAAGAGTTTCCCGGCATTTTACCATGGAGCAACATATTGCGACCCTTCAGCAGACCCTCGCCAATGCTACTGCTGTTTAACAGTCCTTATAGTAAATGATTCCCGTAATCTCAGTCATCATTCCGGTTTTCAACCGTGCCGGCCTGCTGCAGGAAACCCTTGAATCGGTGAGAAGGCAGTCGTATCCCAACTGGGAATGCATTATCGTGGACGACGGCTCCACCGATGCATCCGCAGAGGTTGCCGGCCGGTATGTACAATCCGATACAAGGTTTTCGTTCCTTTCGCGAAACACCCTCAAAAAAGGAGCTTCCGTATGCAGGAACATAGGCTTGTCAAGCGCCCGCGGAGAATTTTTGCTCTTTCTCGACAGCGATGATCTGCTGGCTTCCGACTGCCTGGAAAAACGACTGGGATCGGTTGCCGGCAAGCCTGACTGTGATTTCTGGGTTTTCAACCTGGCCAGGTTCCATGAGCACCCCGGCGATTCTTCCCTTTTATTCAATCTCCGGACAGAAGAGGATGCACTGAGCCGGTTCTTCCGGATGGATGTACCCTGGGGCGTATCCAGTACCCTCTGGAAAAGAGAGTACCTGCTGAAACTCGGGGGTTTCGAAGCCTCCCTCCCAAGCTGGCAGGACTGGGAGCTGCACGTAAGGGCGCTGCTGAAAGGAGCCAGTTACCAATGGTTTACAAATGAACCGGATGCTTTTTACAGAAGTCCGGAAAACCGGGAAACCATCGGTAAGATCTCCCTGCACGACGATAACCTCACTGCCTACACACACCTTATCCGGACCCTGGTTTTTCAGAACCATCCCGGTTGTCTCAGAGAATCCGGCCGGCGTGAGGCACTTGCCCAGCTTGTCTTCTGGATCTCGGAACAATGGCAGAAAAAAGAGCGACCTGAAGAGGCCGCAAAAACCTGGCGGCTTGCCAGGCCGCTGGTTCCAGCAGCATATTTCCTGACAGGGTGGATCTTTTTCTCCACCCGCAATCAGACGGTCAGGAAGGCGGCTCACCTCGCCGGATGCCAAACAGGCTTTTTTAAGAAGATGACCCTTGGTTTTTCAGGCTCTCTGATACCTTTGAAAGATCGCGCACGATGAGAATTCTTTTCGTATCATATGATGCCTCCCCCACAGGCGCCCCGATCCAGTTGCTGAATCTTCTGCGGTGGCTCAGAAAGGAGAAGGATCACCATCTTTCGATCCTCCTGCTTCAGGGAGGAGAACTGAAAGCCTCGTTCCGTGAGATAGGCGCGGTGGCTGTTGTTCAGGAAGCCAATAGCCGGGCAGGGAGAAGAATATTCCATCTTCTAAAGCACTATCTTCCCCGTCTTGCACAGCGGTGGACGAATATTAAAACCGGCAGGTTCATCAGGAAAACACAACCCGATGTGGTTTACTGCAACAGTTCTCCGGCGGTTACTTTCATCCCGGTCATCAGAGCATACACCAATGCCCCCCTGGTTGGCCACATCCATGAGCTTCAGAGTACGATCGACAAGTATGCAGGATTCGGGAACCTGCGCCGTTCCTTAGCACAGGTACAGGCTATCATTGCCTGTTCGCGGCCGGTTAAGGAGATGCTTACCGGTAAATATGGGATTGACCATGAAAAGATCAGGGTGATCACCCCCTGCCTATCACCGGCGCAGTCAATGGAAAAAGAAGAAACCCTTGCCGAACTTTTCAGTCTTCCGGAGGGAACGACAATCATCGCGGGAGCAGGAAGAGTCTCATATCTGAAAGGTGTGGACCATTTTGTTCACGCTGCCCATTTCCTTCAAACAAAGGATCCGCCCCCGTTCTGTTTTATCTGGATCGGTGACTATACCGACGACTACATAGAATTTATCCGGACCGAGATTTTTCACTTCAAACTCCGCAGGGTCATTCATTTTACCGGATATCGTCACGATGCTGCCACATTGATCAGAAGTGCCGATATATTCTTTCTTTCCAGCAGGGAAGAGTCTTTTGGTGTGGCCGCGCTGGAAGCCGCGGCCGGGGGGGTGCCTGTTGTCTGCTTCGACTCCTGCCCGGGATTTACTGATTTTCTCATGGGATCAGAGGAACTGATCGTTCCCTATTACGAAACCGAAGCTGCAGCAGATGTGATCCATCATCTGGTCCTGAATCCGCAGGTCAGGAGCGAAACGGGCATCAGATTGCAGCAAAAAGCCCTCCGGTTCCACCAACCGGAAGTGACCTGTGCCGAAATCTACACTGTCATCCGATCTGTCATTGGAGGAAATGAAGACTGAAGCCCCTCCCGGCGTCTCCGTCGTTATCGCGACCCGCAACGGGGCCTCCCGCCTCCCCGAAACCCTGCATTGTCTTATGAAACAGCAGGTCCGGGAGGAGATCCCATGGGAGGTGGTGATCGTCAGCAACAACTCCACCGACGATACGCGGGAGGTGGTCCTGAAAACATGGCAGTCGGCGGTACCCCTGAAGATCGTCGACGATGCCTCGGAGGGTGTGGCTTTCGTCAGGATCAGAGGGGTGCGGGAAGCCCGTCATGACATTGTTCTTTATGTGGATGACGATAACCGTCTTGATCCGGAATGGGTGGAGCAGGTTTCGGATTTTTTCCGGACACATCCCGGGGCAGGGATGATGGGAGGGCGAACCAGCCTCGCCACCGACCAGCCCCCTCCCCGATGGTTCACGGATGTCAGCTATGCTTTTGCGATCGGGGAACAATCTGACCATGCGGGCGATATCACCGAAAGCCGGGGATACCTCTGGGGAGCGGGGATGTCGTTCCGCCGGAATGTCTTCCTTTCGATCCTGGAGGCCGGTTACACCCCGATGCTTGCAGGCCGGAGAGGAGGCAAACTGACCCCCGGGGAGGACAGCGAAATGTCGTTCCTGTTCACAGCCGCCGGCTATCGAATCTGGTACATACCCGGCCTGCACCTTCGTCATTATATGCCTTCCGCCCGGCTGGAATGGAATTACACCTGCCGGTTGTTCGAGGGAATCGGTGAAAGCCACTTTATACTTGATCTCTATAAAAACCTTCTTTACCGGCACCAGTTCATTTGCCCGCGTATCTATCTGGGTGTTCTGGTTCAGTTCCTCCCGCTTCAGATCAACCGGTGGATCCGGTTGACCGGAAACAGGGAAGGGGATACCCGTTACCTGCATTATCTCATGAAAAAAGCCACTTTCCTTCAGGCCCTCCGGCAGCTTCCATCCTGGTCCCGTTATACCCGCCGGATCCGGAACCTGATAGAAAACCTCAGTAAACTGCACCCATGCACGAATCCGTAAGAATACTCTCCTTCTATCTCCCGCAGTACCACCCCATTCCTGAGAACGACGAATGGTGGGGCAAGGGTTTTACCGAGTGGACCAATACGGCCAAAGCCCGTCCGCTCTACCGGGGGCACCACCAGCCAAATGTGCCGGCCGATCTCGGATTTTATGATCTGCGCCTCCCGGAGGCACGCGAAGCACAGGCAATCCTGGCCAAAACCTATGGCATCCATGGTTTCGCTTACTGGCATTACTGGTTCGGAGATGGTCGGACACTCCTGGAGAAACCCTTCCTTGAGATCATGCGCCTCGGCAAACCCGACCTCCCTTTCTGCATGGCCTGGGCCAACCAGACCTGGACCGGAACCTGGCACGGCCTGAAAAACAAGATCCTCATTCAACAAACCTACCCGGGCCGGGAAGATGAGATCCACCACTTCCACTATCTGCTTCCTGCATTTCATGACCCCCGGTATATCAGGGTTCATGACAAACCGGTCTTCATCATCTTCAATCCCGAAAGCCTCCCCGACAGCAAAGCGTTTACCGCACGATGGAACGAAATGGCGATAAAGGAGGGACTCCCGGGGATCTACTTCATCGGCATCCGTTACCTGGGGTGGGATCATCGTGCCGACGGATTCAATGCCAAAACCATCCATCAACCCATCCATTACCTCGAGATCTACGAACACCACCTGCTTCACAAGATCCGGAATGCTTTCCGCCGCAGGCTCACAGGCGCCATCCCGCTGGTGGCCGACTACGGACGGCTGATCCGGTCGTACAACTTCCACCGGTTTCCCGACCAGGATTTCATCCCCTCGGTAGTTCCCAACTGGGACAACACACCCCGCTCCGGGCGAAGGGGTTACGTCTTTCAGTGCTCCACCCCGGAACTCTTCAGAGACCATCTGCGTCAGGCCATCCGGTTCGTCAGGGAGCGTCCGGAAAGCGACGGGCTTCTCTTTATAAAGTCGTGGAACGAATGGGCTGAAGGAAATTACCTCGAACCCGACCTTCGCTGGGGTCACAGTTACCTTCAGGCCGTCAGAGATGCCCTCACCAACCCCTGATTCCCTTCCTTTGCTACCCGTCATCTCCGTCGTAACTCCCTCCTTTAACCAGGGACCATTCATTGCCGAAACCATCCGGTCGGTGCTGGCCCAGGAGGGTGACTTCAACCTCGATTACATCATCATCGACGGCGGCAGCAACGACGAAACCGTAGAGATCATCCGCAGCTTCGAACCGCAGGCCAACACCCCGCACAGCGCCATGCGATGGATTTCGGAAAGTGACCGGGGCCAGGTGGATGCCCTTAAAAAGGGTTTCGCGA
>CAYWHQ010000098.1:0-8531 GCA_964457665.1 uncultured Prolixibacteraceae bacterium
GCTGATGGCCTTCGTGGTATTGCTCAGCAGCAGGGCCGGGATACTCAGCCTCTTTATGGTCAATTTCCTGGTGTCGTCGGCGTTATTATTCAGGAAGGGGATGCGGATAAAAGGATTGGTGGTCCTTGCGGTATCGACCCTTTATCTGCTCGCGCTCGTGAGGACTTTACCCTATTCGGTGAACCGGACCGATTTCCGGGAGGCTGCCGCCGTTGCAGCGGGATCGGCGGATGCGACGGGAGGGAACAGCTCCACCGACCGGATCGGGATCCTGAAAGCATCCCTCTCGGCGCTGAAGGATCACTGGTTGATCGGGACCGGTACGGGCGACGTTAAGGATGTGCTGCTGGAGAAGTACCGGGAGCGGAACCTCGACCACGCGCTGAAGCTGAAACTTAACGCCCACAACCAGTACCTGCAGACATTCCTCGCCACGGGCATCGCCGGAATAGCCGCGCTGCTGCTGACGCTGATCGTTCCCATGATCGGGGCGCTGATGCGGCGCAGGCTGCTTTATCTTACCTTTCTTTCTCTCTTTGCCTTCAACCTGCTGTTCGAGTCGATGCTCGAGGTTCAGGCGGGAGTGGTGTTTTTTGCGTTTTTCTATACGCTGTTTTTACCACAGGAGTGACCGGAGGAGAATGGCCGGGAAAAAAGAAAGGACGCCATCAAGGCGTCCCTCTTCTTCTGATCAAAATGAACTTCTGGTAGTCTATACAAGTCCCTGGGCCAGCATGGCGTCGGCAACCTTCACGAAACCTCCGATGTTGGCACCTTTCACGTAGTTGATGAATCCATCCGATTCGGTTCCCCACTTCACACAATTCTTGTGGATGTTGATCATGATGTTGTGGAGTTTGCTGTCGACCTCCTCGCGCGACCAGCTCATACGCATGCTGTTCTGCGACATCTCCAGTCCGGAGGTTGACACGCCGCCTGCATTGGCTGCTTTGCCGGGGCCGTAAAGGATCTTCTTCTCGATATAGATCTCGATGGCTTCGGGGGTGGAGGGCATGTTGGCGCCTTCGCTCACGCAGAAACAGCCGTTCTCAACCAGCATCCTGGCATCGTTGCCGTCGATCTCGTTCTGGGTGGCGCTCGGCAGCGCGATGTCGCACTTCACTTCCCACGGACGCTTGCCGGGAACGAACTTCGCATCGGGATATTTGTCGCAATATTCCTTGATGCGGCCACGCTTCACGTTCTTGAGGTGCATCACGTAGTTCAGCTTCTCGGTGTCGATCCCCTTGGGGTCGTAAATGTATCCTTCACTGTCGGAAAGGGTTACCACCTTGCCGCCAAGTTCGGTTGTTTTCTGGGTGGCATACTGGGCCACATTGCCTGATCCGGATACCGTGCAGATCTTGCCCTTGAAATCCAGTCCGCGGGTCTTCAGCATCTCCTGGGCGAAATATACCTGACCGTACCCGGTAGCTTCCGGCCGGATCAGCGAACCGCCCCAGTCGAGCCCCTTGCCCGTGAGTACGCCGGTAAACTCGTTGCGCAGCCTCTTGTACTGCCCGAACATGAAACCGATCTCGCGGCCGCCCACACCAATGTCGCCTGCCGGAACGTCGGTATCGGGACCAATATGACGCGAAAGCTCGGTCATGAAACTCTGGCAGAAACGCATCACCTCATGGTCGCTCTTCCCCTTCGGATCGAAATCACTTCCGCCCTTTCCGCCACCCATCGGCAGCGTGGTCAGCGAATTCTTGAACACCTGCTCGAAAGCAAGAAACTTCAGAATACCCAGGTTCACCGTCGGGTGAAAACGCAAACCGCCCTTGTATGGACCAATCGCGCTGTTCATCTCGATACGGTAACCCTTGTTGATCTGTACCTCCCCCTTGTCGTCCATCCAGGGTACCCGGAAAAGAATCACCCGTTCGGGCTCCGCGATCCGCTCCAGGATCTTGGCTGTCTTGTATTTCGGATTCTCCTCGATGAATGGGATCAGCGATTCGGCAACCTCTTTTACTGCCTGGTGAAATTCAGGCTCCCCGGCATTCCTGGCAACGATCCTTGCCATGAAATCGTCAAGGATCTTCTGATAGGCGTTTGTCATAGTTGTAGTGTTTGATGATTGATTACGTGAAAATTTTCACAATATTAAAGATAAAAAAAGGCCCGCTCATGGATTATTTATTGATTAAAGCGTTTATTTTCAGTAAAATACGGGTTAATCGTAAGCACACGTAAGTAAATCACGTATTATCTGTAAGGCCTTTACGTAATTTGCTGTAAATGCGTCATTTCTTATGGATCAGGTCAAAACTTTCTGTTATTTTTGACACAGCTATCCTATCCTTATGACCATGACCGAAGCAACCCCCGACAGGGAAAAACTGCTGTTTGAGAACAGGGAACGTGTCAAGGAACTCAACGCCATCAACAAAACCGTCGCCATCATCCGGCAGAACAGGTCCATCCCCGAAACCCTCTACGAGATCTGCCTGATTTTGCCCGACGCCTGGCAGTTCCCGACCGACACCTCGGCCAGGATCCTGTTCGACGACATGGAGTTTATCACCCACAACTTCCGGGAGACCCCCTGGCGGATGGTGCAGAAGTTTGAGACCATCGACAGTGTTTCGGGGAGTATCGAGATCTATTACCACCATGAATATCCGGATGCCGGCGAAGGCCCATTCCTGAAGGAGGAGCGCGACCTGATCGGCAACCTCGCCAGCCTGATCGAAGGCTACCTCAATGCCGTGAAGGGGCGGGAAGGGAATTACATCACCCGCGAAAGGATCAAGGAGCTGGCAGCCATCAACCAGACCACGGCCGTGCTGCGCTCCGGCAAGACGGTGGAAGACACCCTGCACCAGATCAGCCTGATCATCCCCAAGGCCTGGCAGTACCCTGAATTCACGGTCTGCCGGATCCGCTTCGGAAAGATCGATATCAAAAGCCACGGTTACACCGAAACCCAGTATTGCCAGCGCCAGACCATCGAAACCATCGACGGGCAGGCAGGCTCTATCGAGGTTTGTTACCTCAAAGCCTTCCCCACCGCCTTTGAAGGGCCCTTTCTCGAGGAGGAGAGACACCTGCTTGTGAACCTGGGGAACCTCATCACCGGCTACCTCAACAGCGTGAAGGGAAAAGCCATGCTCCGCAAAACCACCCCGCGCGACACCGCCGGCGACAAAGAGGAGGAAACCCCGGGGAAACCGGGCCGGAAACTGCTTCAGACCTTCCTCAACCGCAACAACTATAACCGGGATATCTACCACGACCTGATGCCCTTCAAGGTCAAGGAGATCCTCCTCGTGGCCAACCTCTACGACGCCTACAGCATCGAAAAGGAGGGCCGCTTCTCGGAACATGTGCTGGGCGAGTTCTACCAGCTCAGCCTCAGTACCATGCCCCGCATCACCGGGGTCTCTACCACCGAAGAGGTGATGGAACAGGTCAGTTCCAAGCATTACGACCTGATCATCATCATGATGGGGGTCGACAAGCACTTCCCGGTCGACCTGAGCAAAAAGATCAAGGACCTCTTTCCATATATCCCCGTCTTCCTCCTGCTCAACAGCAACACCGACATTGCCCTCTTCGAGAACGATCCCGTGAAACTGACCTGGATCGACCGGGTCTTCGTGTGGAATGGCGATTCCAAGATCTTCTTCGCGATGATCAATTACCTCGAGGATAAAGCCAATGTGGAGAATGATACTAAAATTGGAATGGTCAGGGTGATCCTGCTCGTGGAGGATTCCCCCAACTACTACTCACTCTACCTGCCCATGTTATATAATATTGTACTGGAGCAGACCAAGAACATCATCGAGGATGTCACCACCGACGAGCTATACCGGATCCTGCGACTGAAGGCCCGCCCCAAGATCCTACTCGCCTCCACCTACGAAGAAGCGCTTTACATCTTCAACAAGTACAAGGATTATATCCTCTGTCTTATCAGCGACGTCAAATTCAACAAGGACGGAAAGCTCAACGAAACTGCCGGCATCGGGTTGGTGAAGCATATCAGGAAGGAGAACCACGACCTCCCCATCGTACTGCAGTCATCGAGCGAGGAGAACGCTGCCAATGCGTGGGAGCTGAAGGTTTCGTTCATCAATAAGAGTTCCGAGACCTTGCTGGGCGACTTCCGGAGTTTCATCACACATTACCTCGGATTCGGGAACTTCATTTACCGCGACCGGGAGGGCAGGCAGATCGCCGTGGCAAGGTCGCTGAAGGAGTTCGAGGATCTGCTCAAGACCATACCCGAGGATTCGCTGCTTTACCACGCCCGGAAGGACCATTTTTCCATGTGGCTGATGGCCCGTGGCGAGATCCAGGTGGCCCGGATACTGAATCCCGCCAAGGTCACCGACTTCAAGGATCCGGCGAGCCTGCGGGCATACCTGATCAACGTGATCCAGCATTTCCGCAATGAACAGAACCTGGGGAAGGTGATCCCCTTCGAAGAGTCGGCCATCACCGACGTGGAGAACATCGTCTCCCTCTCCGACGGCGCCCTGGGTGGAAAGGGGAGGGGGCTTGCCTTCATCAACACCCTCATCTACAATTACGATTTCACCCAGCATGTTCCCAATATCAATATCCGCACCCCGAAAACCTCCATCATCGGTACCGACGAGTTCGAGTATTTTCTCGACCGCAACCGTCTGAGAGAGAAGGCGGTGACAGAAACCGACTACGAGACCATCCGGACATGGTTCCTCCAGGGAAAGCTTACCGATACCCTGATCCGGAGGCTGAAGCTGGTCATCAGAAATATCACCAAACCCCTCGCAATCCGCTCTTCCGGACTCTTTGAAGACTCGCTCAACCAGCCGTTTGCCGGGATATTCGAAACCTACCTCATCCCCAACAACCATCCTGATCCTAAGGTGCGCCTGGAGCAGCTCATGGATGCCATCAAGCTGGTTTACGCCTCGGTCTATTCGCCCATCGCCAAGGGTTATATCGAGGCGGTGAACTACCGGATCCAGCAGGAGAAAATGGCGGTGGTGATCCAGGAGGTGGTGGGGAACCAGTTCGGCGAGGTCTTCTATCCCCACATCAGCGGCGTGGCCCAGTCGTACAACTTCTACCCCTTCGCCCATATGAAGCCGGAAGAGGGGTTTGCGGTGATCGCCCTCGGGCTTGGCCGGTACGTGGTGGAGGGGGAGAAGGCTTTCCGCTTTGCCCCGAAATATCCAAACCTGGAGATCAACTCGCCCAAAGATCAGTACAAAGGCTCGCAGGTGTACTTCTATGCCGTGGATCTGAAGAAGATGGATGTAAACCTGCTCGAAGGGGAGGATGCCGGGCTCCGGAAGCTCGACATCGACGACGCCGAGATGCACGGAACCCTCAAACACCTGGCTTCGGTCTATTCTGCCGAAAACAACCGGATCATCCCCGGGCTCGGCGCCCCGGGACCGCGTGTCGTCAACTTTGCCGACATCCTGAAGTATAATTATATACCCCTCTCCAAAACCATCGAGGTGGTACTCGACGTGGTCAGCGAAGCGCTCGGCTCCCCTGTAGAGATCGAGTTTGCCGTCGACCTGAACAAGGACAGCGACTACAAATCCACCTTCTATCTGCTGCAGATCAAGCCGCTCATCGGCAGCGCCGCCGATTACGAGGTGGATATGAGCAAGATCAAACCCCAGGAGATCGTCCTCTATTCCGAAAAGGAGATGGGCAACGGGATGGTCGACGACATCCACGACGTCGTTTTCGTCGATCCCGATAGTTTCGACAAGAGCCGAACGGTGGAGATGGCCGCGGAGATGGACCGGATCAATGCCCGGTATGTCAGGGAGGGCAGGAGGTACATCCTGATCGGTCCGGGCCGGTGGGGCACCCGCGACCGCTGGATCGGCGTGCCGGTGGCCTGGCCGCAGATATCCAATGCCCGCGTCATCGTGGAGACAAGCCTGGAGGGGTTCCCGCTCGATGCCTCGTCGGGCTCACACTTCTTCCATAATGTTACCTCGATGAATGTAGGATATTTCTGTGTACAGCCGGAGATGTCGGAAAGTTATATCCGCTACGAGATCCTGAAAAGCCAGCCCGGCCTGGAGCGGACAGAGTACTTCTGCATCGCCCGTTTCAGTAAGCCGCTGGTTATCCGGATGGATGGCAAGAAACGGATCGCCGTGATCACCTTTAACCCAAACTCATAACCCAACCTTGTTTATATGCGCATTGCACGAATCAGACAAACACTGCAGGACGACGGCCTGGAAACGCCGGATCTGTCGCTGCTGGATTCCCTTATCCAGAAATACAAAGGAAAGAAAGGCAACATGATCCCCCTGCTGCAGGGCGCCCAGGAGCTGTACGGATACATCCCGGTGGCAGCCTTTGAGAAGATATCCGCCGACTGCGGACTCCCGCTGAGCGATATGTACGGCGTGGCCACCTTCTATGCCCAGTTCCGCTTGAAACCGGTTGGCCGGCACATCATCAAGGTATGCCACGGCACCGCCTGCCATGTGCAGCAGGCCACCGAGATCACCGAAGCCATCGAAGAGGCGCTGAAGATCAGGGATGGCGAAACCACAGCCGATCGCTTCTACACCCTGGAGTCGGTGGCCTGCCTCGGCTGCTGCTCTCTCGCCCCCGTCATGATGATCGGCGAACAAACCTACGGCAAACTGACCGGCAACGAAGCCGTAAAGATCATCAGGAATATAAGGTTGGCGGAAAAAAATTGAGAAATGAGAATTGAGAATTGAGAATTGAGAATGAGAGGTAATCACAGGATATAACTGTTTTTGTAATGCTGATGGAATGAAGAAAAATGCGATTAAAGATAAGAGCTATGTCTTCGCCTTGCATACAATCAGGCTCTATAAATTTCTTACGGATTCCAAAAAAGAGTTTATTATATCCAGACAAATTATAAAAGCAGGCACTTCGATTGGAGCTCAGGTGAGAGAAGGTGAACAAGCTGAAAGTAAAGCTGATTTTATTCATAAGATGTCAATAGCATTGAAGGAAGCTAATGAGGTTGATTATTGGTTATCGCTTTTAAAGGATTCCGGATATATCGATATACCGTCTGCAGATACATTGAATGCGGAATGCAACGAACTAATTTCGTTACTTACTGCAATAATAAAAACCTCAAAAAATAGTATCAAATGAATTGTGACCATCATTCTCCACTCTCCATTCTTCATTCTCCATTTCCCAAAAAAAACTAAAACTATAAAGTATGACCATCGTAACAGTCGGTCTCGGAAGCTGCGGGATTGCCGCGGGCGCCGGTAAGACCTATGAGAAGATCAAAGCAATGAAGGAAAAGGAGAACCTCTCCTTCGAACTGAAAAAGACCAGTTGTATCGGCATGTGCTACCGGGAGCCCCTGGTAGAGATCGTCGATGATTCCGGCACTTACCTGTATGGCGACATCAGTGAGGACCGGGCGGTGGAGGTTATCGAAAAACACATCAACCAGCATGACCCGGTGCGGGATTACATTGTTTATACCGACCTTTTCGAAGCCAGTGAGAACGACTTTATGACCTCCCAGAACAAGATCGTGCTGCGTAATTGCGGGTATATGGATCCCGAGTCGATCGAAGGGTATGAGGTGCGCGAAGGATACAAGGCGGTCGGAAAGATCATCGCTGAGAACATCCCGTCGGAGGAGGTGATCAGGATTATTCTGGATTCGGGCCTTCGGGGTCGGGGTGGCGGCGGTTTCCCTACCGGCATGAAGTGGAAGTTTGCCCATGCAAGCCAGGGCGATCAGAAGTATGTCATCTGCAACGCCGATGAGGGGGATCCCGGCGCATTTATGGACCGTTCGGTGCTGGAGGGCGACCCCCATTCGGTGCTGGAGGGGATGATCATTGCCGCCTATGCCATCGGGGCTACCGGAGGGGTGATCTATTGCCGCGCCGAGTACCCGCTGGCCATCAAGCGGCTCAATATCGCCATTGCCCAGGCCCACGACAAAGGGTATCTTGGCCAAAACATTTTCGGCCGGGAGGGATGGCATTTCGACATCTATATCAAGGAGGGGGCCGGCGCCTTTGTCTGCGGCGAGGAGACTGCCCTGATCGCCTCGGTGGAGGGTGAGCGGGGGATGCCCCGCCGGCGTCCGCCATTCCCCGCCGTGTCGGGTCTTTGGAAGAAACCGACCAATATCAACAACGTGGAGACCTATGCCAATGTGCCGTGGATCATCCTGAACGGCGCCGGGGCATTCGCCCGGTTCGGCACCGAGAAGAGCCGGGGTACCAAGGTATTTGCCCTGGCTGGCAAGATCAACCGGTCGGGCCTCGTCGAGGTCCCGATGGGCATCACCATCGGCGAGGTTATTTTTAAACTGGGAGGCGGCATTAAAAATGGAAAGAGATTCAAGGCTGTGCAGCTCGGCGGCCCATCCGGCGGTTGTATCCCGGAGTATCTCTCCGACACCATCGTCGACTACGACTCGGTGAATGCCACCGGCGCCATCATGGGCTCGGGCGGCATGGTGGTGATGGACGAAACCACCTGCATGGTCGATGTGGCAAGGTTCTTTCTCGACTTCACCCGCAAGGAGT
>CAYWHQ010000099.1:0-8500 GCA_964457665.1 uncultured Prolixibacteraceae bacterium
TCTCTTTTCAAAGAACGGTTAACAGTTATTTGTACGACCTCGTGTCGCACTTACAATGAATGCCAACGTTTCAGTTACAGTATTGCTGTTATAATTCCTTTCCCAGTTTTATTATACAATATTGATTTCCAATAATAAAGAGCATTGTCATACAAAAGTAGTCAGTTTAAATGTATAAAACAAGAGAAATTTTCGCATCCAATGCTAAATTTCTAACCGGTCCAGCGGACTGGTGAGCTGGTCAAACCCTTTTGTTGTGATGTGCGTGTAGATCTGGGTAGTTTTTGGGCTCGAATGGCCCAGCAATTCCTGAATGTATCGTAAATCGGTGTTGTTCTCCAGAAGATGTGTCGCAAAAGAGTGCCTCAGTGTATGAATAGTGACCCTTTTCCTGATTCCAGCCTTACGGCATGCGTTTTTCAACACCATCTGTGCACTCTTTTCCGAGTACCTGCCGCCTGTAACCCCCTCAAATAAAAAATCATTCGGTCTGTATACCTGATAGTATTCTCTCAGAATTTCGAGTAACCTTTTGGACAAAATGGTTATCCTATCCTTTCTTCCTTTTCCCATGGATATCCTGATAAGCATTCTTTTTGAATCGATGTCGTTGATTTTCAGGTTTAACAGCTCACTGACTCTGAGTCCTGCCGAATAGGCTGCCATAATCATGCATCTATGCTTTAAATTTTGTATGTGCCCTAATATCAGAGCAATCTCCTGCTCACTCAATACTACCGGCAAAGTTCTCTCCTGCCTTGGACGATCAATATAATATGTCATCCTTTTACCTCCCATGACATGCTCATAATAAAACTTGATGGCGTTAATTGCCTGATTTTGATAGGAAACAGATACACCCCTCTCCTCGATAAGGTACCTTTGATATTGCAGGATTTCTTCCCTGGTAATGTCCGATAACACTTTGTCACTAAAATAGTTGATAAATTCCCGGAAACATTCTTTATAAACCCTGATCGTGTTGGGGGAATACCTTTTTATTACAAGCTTTTCTGTACACGACTCCGGACAATCCAGCAAGACAGACCGATCTTTTCCCTGATATGGTGGACTAACCTTCTTTTTTCCCTGTTCATCCTCCCATTGGCATTGCCAACCAAGATGGTTGCACTGATCAATAAGTTTCTGCACTATTTTCTCGGTGTACGGCAATGTCCAGCACATTTGCTGCTTATCCCAGCAATGAAAGGGCTGCTGCTTAATCAATGACACCATCTCCGGGTGAAATTTGAAAATCAGTCTGATTCTTCCATTCCGATATTTACGGAGCGTCATAACGCCTGCTTCTGGTTTTCTGGCCATGACATCCCCGGATAAATCCTTGTAAGGATCATCATCCCATTGGATCCTGTTTCCGAAATAATTATTTATTTTTTCAATATTTGTGCTATTTTGTAAAATTACCCAGCAAAAAGAGTAGTAATCCCACCTTGCATATCTTAGTCCACGAACGAAATGGATATCTGCATCATCTTTTCGCATTCGGAGCAATATCTTACTTCCTGTAGCAGTGGCCATTACCCCGTCGTCGTTTGAGTTCATATTCATCTTATTAAATGTTTATTACTGTTATTTTTGATAAAAGAGGTAAAAGGGGTACTTTTATTTCGTTTTTGGGTTCATTATCAACATTAACAGATACTTCCTAAGTCATCAATTGCGTTTACCCATCGCTGATTGCATCCGGAATTGGTTCCGGTATTTGTTATTGGGTTTATTACTCATATGGTGGGATAGTTCTATGATTTTTATGCTTAATCCACCAAACCCTGAAAAGTGACGCATGCACTCCCCTTTGAAAAGTTCAGGATAACTTTTAACTTTGCAGTTTATTCCGGAAATCTGAAAAATCAACCCTATGATAACCAACAACTTCGTCTGCAGACACAATGGCCCAAACGCCTCCGAGATTCAGGAAATGCTTGGCAAAATCGGTGCCAACTCCCTCGACCAGCTCATCGACCAGACAATCCCCTCCGCCATCCGGATGAAAGAACCGCTTAACCTTCCAAAAGGTATCAATGAACACCAGTTCCTCTCCCACCTGAAAGAGGTGGCCGGTAAGAATAAAATTTTCAAATCGATGATAGGCATGGGCTATTACACCTCCATCACCCCGTCGGTCATCCTTCGAAACATCCTCGAAAACCCCGGCTGGTACACAGCCTATACCCCATACCAGGCCGAAATATCCCAGGGACGGCTCGAGGCGCTGCTCAACTTCCAGACCATGGTGAGCAGCCTCACCGCCATGCCCGTCGCCAACGCCTCACTCCTCGACGAAGGTACCGCCGCCGCCGAGGCAATGATCATGTGCTACAACTCCCGTTCAAGAGATGCCGTGAAACGCGGTGCCAACCAGTACCTGGTTTCCCAAAACATGTTCCCGCAAACCATCGACGTGATCCGCACCCGGGCGCTGCCGCTGGGTATCGACGTGAAGGTATGCAAATGCTCTGAGTTTGAATTCGGCGAAATGGTCTTCGGCGCAACCATCCAATACCCCAACCAGTACGGCGCCGTGCGCGACCACAGCGCAATTATTGAAAAAGCCCACCAGGCAGGAGCCTTCGTGGCCGTGGCGGCAGACCTCCTTAGCCTCGCCCTCCTGACACCTCCCGGGGAATGGGGCGCCGACGTGGTCTTCGGATCCACCCAGCGATTCGGAATCCCGATGGGATTCGGGGGCCCGCACGCTGCCTACTTCGCTACCCGCGAAGAATTTAAACGTCAGATGCCGGGTCGCATCATCGGGGTATCGGTCGACGCCAACGGTAACCGCGCCCTCCGCATGGCACTCCAGACCCGCGAACAACACATCAAACGCGAACGCGCTACCTCAAACATCTGTACCTCCCAGGTGCTGCTGGCCGTTATGGCCGGGATGTACGCGGTATACCACGGCCCTGCAGGAATCCGCAAAATCGCCCGCCATATCAATATTCTCACCGGCGTCCTGTCGCAGGAGGTACAGAAATATGGCTATAAACAACTCAACGACCACTTCTTCGACACCCTCCACATCGAACTGCCGGAAACCGCCAGTATGGATACCATCCGTACATTGATGACTGAAAACCGGATCAACATACGCTATATCGATGAAAATCATATCGGTATCAGCGTCGACGAAGTCACCGAACTGGCCGACATCAATCTTATCCTGTGCATACTGGCAAAATCAAACGGGAAAAACTGCAGCGAGTTCGTCTGTAACCCGAAAGAATGTGAAGCCATCACCACCATCCCCGCCGAACTTACACGGACCTCCCCGATACTGAACCAGAAAGTATTCAGCTCGTATCACTCGGAAACAGAGATGATGCGCTATATCAAGAAACTGGAAATCAAAGACCTGGCCCTCAACCGCTCGATGATCCCGCTGGGGTCCTGCACCATGAAACTCAATGCCGCGGCTGAACTCTTTGCCCTGAGCTGGCCCGAATTCGGCAATATTCACCCGTTCGTTCCACCAGTCCAGGCCGAAGGCTACCATTTTCTTATCCGTGAACTGGAGAAGCAACTGGCCATTATCACCGGCTTCGATGCCGTATCCTTCATGCCCAACAGCGGCGCCGCCGGCGAATATGCCGGCCTGCTGGTGATCCGCGAATATCACCGCTCCATGGGAAACAACCACCGCAATGTGTGCCTCATCCCCTCCTCCGCCCATGGCACCAACCCCGCCTCCGCCGCGATGGCAGGGATGGATATCGTGGTGGTGAAATGCGATGAGAAGGGCAATATCGATGTGAACGACCTGCGCGAAAAAGCAATCCAGCACAAGGATAACCTCTCCTGCCTGATGATCACCTACCCCTCCACCCACGGCGTGTTCGAGGAGGAGATCCTCGATATCATAGGCATTATTCACGAAAACGGCGGTCAGGTATACATGGATGGCGCCAATATGAACGCCCAGGTCGGCCTCACCAACCCCGGACTGATCGGTGCAGATGTATGTCACCTTAACCTGCACAAGACCTTTGCCATCCCCCACGGCGGCGGCGGCCCCGGTGAAGGGCCCATCGCGGTGGCCAAACACCTGACGCCCTTCCTTCCTGCACATCCGGTTGTGAAGACCGGCGGTGACAAAGGAATCGGAGCAGTGGCTTCCGGCCCCTTCGGCAGCGCTCTCATCCTCACCATCTCCTACGCCTATATCAAAATGATGGGCGGCGAAGGTCTCACCGAAGCCACAAAAATGGCCATCCTCAATGCAAACTATCTCAAATCCTGCCTCGAACCGCACTACCCCATCCTTTATACGGGTAGCAAAGGCCGCTGCGCCCATGAGATGATCGTCGATTGCAACGGTATCGCCCGAACCACAGGCATCGGAGCAATCGACATCGCCAAACGACTGATGGACTATGGATTCCACGCCCCCACCGTGGCTTTTCCGGTGCACGGAACCCTGATGGTCGAACCTACCGAAAGCGAACCCTACTACGAACTGAACCGTTTCATCGAAGCAATGGTCACCATCAAGGAGGAGATCGATGAGATCGCTGCCGGCAAAGCGGATAAATCCGTCAATGTCATCCTCAAGGCACCTCATACTGCACAAATGGTCACCGCGAACGAATGGACCCTGCCCTACAGCCGCGAAAAAGCAGCCTTTCCGGTTGCCTCCCTTCATGAGGACAAATACTGGCCCACCGTCACCCGGATCGACGACGCCTACGGCGACAGAAACCTGGTGTGTTCATGTGAAGATTAAAGGTGAACAGGTGAACAGGTGAACGGGTGAACGGGTGAACGGGTGAACAGGTGAGGAGTGATGAATTGAGAATGGAAAATTGAGAATGGAGAATGAATGTAAGAATGTGTTTCTGTTAAGAAATCATCCCAAAATTTACGATCCTTTTTGTCCCTATGGTGCATTGCTTTTTTATTGTGGTACAAGCCCTTTGTTACACGAAGTAATAATTCTCAATTCTCAATTCTCAATTCTCCATTCTCAATTCTCAATTCTCAATTCTCAATTCACCCCTCTTCCATAAATCATGGTAAAGAGGCTCATGTTCCCGTCGGCATGGCAGGGAGAATCGCAAAGGCAACTGAACCCGTTTCCCAAACCCTCGCCAAAGGCTTCATGCCATTGGCTCCGGAGCATGTGATAGTCTGTTCGTTTGCCTCTTGGCAGGGTAAAGAAGTAAATGGCTTCCGACATCAGAAAGCGGTCGATTGAGGCAAGAGCCAGCTCAATCGGAGCGTCGTTGGCAAAAATAGCATCGATCATGACCCCGTACGACTGATACACCGAGAGGGCAAGTTCGGGTGAGTGAAGGTCTGGTGTGTCGTTGTTGGCGTCTAATTCATAGAGCAGGAAGGTGTCGATATGATCCCTTAGCTCCTGAAGGTGCTTCAACTTGGTTTCGAAGGGCATATGATGGATCGCCAGCGAGGCGAGAGCCAGGTCGTAATGTCCGCTTATCTGGCCGGATAACTCCTCAAACCGGGCCTGTACTGTTTTGAGACGGGCCTCTGGAAATGCATTTGAAACATTTTCCCGCGCCATTTTCAGCATGCCTTCTGAAGGGTCGATCAGCAGAATCTCCCCGATATCTTCAACCCTGCCTGCAGCGCGGAGCTCTGTCAGCAGATCAACCAGTACGGCGCCGTGGCCGCAACCGATGTCCATGATCCGGAGCGGCTGATGGTATCGCGGCAAAGCCGACACGCAATGCCCCCGGAAACTTACCCGTGAGTTGCTGATCAGTGGGGTGTTGGCGAAATGAATGTAGGGCCCGGGATCGGCAAAAATAGTCTCCGGAACAATGAGCCTGCCTCCGTTACGCCCGAGATAACTGGCCATTTGCGAGTTGGAGAAAAGGCCGCCCTGCTCCCCGGCAATGCCGGCAGTGACCCAGGCCAGTCCGGCGGCATTCATGTTCTCCGACAACAGCCAGGTTCCGGTATAATAGTGAAAAGCAGGAACCAGGCCGGGCCTCACCAGCCCTTCGGCATTGATCAGCCCACCCCCGGAACCGACCACCCTTTCTGCCAGGGATTTCCACTCCCGGCTCTCAGCATCGCTCAGAAATAACATAACTAATTTGAATTTACGAAGTACAAGGTACGATTTACGAATTAATAAAAGCTCTCCTCCTCATACTCCCATACTCTCATACTCCCATACCTTCCTACCTTCCTACCTTCCTACCTTCTTACCTTCTTACCCTTCACCCACTCCCCAATCTCCCTCACCGCCTTTGCCGCCTGCGGAAAGATTCCCAGGTAACTCAGGAAGCCATGCATCATGTCGGCATGCACGATAAGCTTCGTGGGAACGCCGGCTGCTTTTAGCTTTTCGGCATATGCAAGCCCTTCGTCATACAGGGGGTCGTACCCTGCCAGCATGACGAGCGCGGGAGGAAGTCCCTCCAGGGAAGTTGCTTTCAAAGGGGCCACCTCCGGGTTCATGACATCTCCTTTACTTCGAATGTACTTATCCCAGAACCAGAAAAGGTCGCTGCGGGTCAGGGCATAGTCATCGGCAAACTTCCGGTAGGAGCCGGTTTCGGGTTCGTAATAGTCGGTCACGGGGTAGATCAGAACTTGTCCGGCAAGGCTATCTCTCATCCGGAGCGACGTCACCGCCGCCAGGTTACCTCCGGCGCTGTCGCCCGCTACGATCACCCTCCCCGGATCTCCGCCAAAGGAAGAGGCGTTGCCAAGGATCCAGCGGGTGGCCAGGCTGCAATCATTCACGGCGGCTGGGAACCTGTGTTCGGGCGCCAGCCGGTAATCCACCGATACCACGATAATCCCGGCATAGTGGCACAGATGGGTGCAAATGGAGTCGTAATGGTCGATGTTGAACAGTACCCATCCGCCCCCGTGAAACCACATCATTACCGGGAAAGGCCCCTGGCCTTCCGGTGTATAAATCCGTAGTTTCAAAGAGGTCTCCTCCCCCGGAATGTATTGATCGGCAATGCCGCCCACGCGTTTTACCGGAATATTCATCTTCGAAAACCGGTCGTTGATCACCTCCCTCGCTCTGGCGGCAGGCATGGTGGTCAGGGCGGGGTAAGCAGCCGCCTGAATGGCGGTGAGAAGGGCTTTTGCCTTTGGGTTGAGGGTCATGGCAGTATTTCAGGCAAATATAACAGAAACGACGATTGGTGAATGCAGGTTTTTATTAACTTTAAACGCGTGGTACTGCTCCATGCAAACACCTTCAGATAAAAATTGCTGCTGTTGTTGCCCCCTGATTCCGGGTATATTGACTACACTCCTCTCAGGCAGCTCCTGATCTTCTCCCAGGTGGCGGCGATGTTGTGGTCGAGCCCCACAGAGAAACGAACGAGTCCTTCCGAAAGACCCATCTCACGCTGCACATCTTCGGGTACCTCCGACGAAGTGCTTTTGCCCGAATTGCTGAATAGCGTTTTAAAATAACCGAGACTGACAGCAAGGTATCCTACCCCGGCTACCTCCATTTTCTCCATCCAGGCGGCAGCCCGTTCGGCGGTTCCGAGATCAATGGCGATCATTCCGCCAAACCCGAAATCGGGATGCATCAACTTTTTCATCATCTCATGTCCGGGATGGACCGGCAATCCGGGATAGATCACCCGCATCCCCTCTTCTGTAAATCTTTCGGCCAGGTACATGGCATTCCTGCTGTGCTGCTGCATGCGAATGTGCAGCGTATGCAGGTTTTTCAGAATGGAGGAGGAGCGCAGCGGGTCGAGAACGGGTCCCAGCAGCATGGCTGTGCCGTTATTCACATCAATAAGGGAATTGATATAGTCGAGAGAGCCGCAAATGGCACCGGCAACACAGTCGTTCTTCCCGTTGATGAATTTGGTCATGCTGTATACCACCACATGGGCGCCCAGCGCCGTGGGAGAGAAGATCAGCGGGGTGAAGGTGTTGTCGACCACCAGCTTGATATCATGACGGTTTGCCAGCTCCGACAACGATGGGATATCGCTGATCTGAAGCAGCGGGTTGGTCATGGTTTCGGTGTATATGATCCGTGTATTGGGCCGGATGGCCTCTGCAACTGCCTTCAGATCTGTGATATCAACAAAGGTAACTTCAATGTTAAATTTTGGTAAATAATTGCTAAGGAAAGCATACGTGCCACCGTATGTGGTCATACTGCTGATGATGTGGTCGCCTGTGTTGACCAGTTGCAGGATGGCACTCGTGATGGCCCCCATCCCGGATGCCGTGATCCAGGCGGCTTCCGTGCCTTCCATCGCCGCCAGGGCATCGGCAAGGTACTTGTTGCTTGGGTTCCAGTGCCTTGAATAGAGAAAACAACCTTCGGCTTCGCCTTTGAAGGTTTCGAGCATGGTTTTTGCCTGCAGAAAAGTGAAAGTGGCTGAATCACAGATGGAGGGGTTCACATCGCCGTATTCGCCGAACTGGGGCAGTGCATAAAGCCGGGAGATGGGGTCTGGGTTCATGGGGATTGGTTTTTGATGGGGCAAAGGTAGGAAAAAAAAGGTAAGGAGGT
>CAYWHQ010000100.1:0-8491 GCA_964457665.1 uncultured Prolixibacteraceae bacterium
CACCCCAACCCACCCCCCCCCCCCCCACCCCACCCCGTAATTTACGACGACCCGCTCCTGAACGTCCGTCTCGGAAGAGGCCATTACAGGAATCCTTATAAAATCATTGCCGACACGAATGGACGTACTCCGCAGAATGCCAGTGTGTTGCAAAACGAGCCACACCTGACCATCGTGGCTGCCGGAGAATCGGCTCCGCGCGAAAACCTGCGCCGTTTCGAAAGAATGGGTGCCCAGGTGGTCGTCTGCCCCCTGAAGGATGGAAGAATCGATCTGGTTTGGCTTATGGGAGCCCTGGGCGCCATGGGTATCGACAGCGTGATGATCGAAGGAGGCAGCACCCTTGCCTTCTCGGCTATTGCGCAGGGGATAGTCGATAAACTCCTTACCTTCATCGCCCCCCGGTTACTCGGAGGAAGCGGAGCACCAACCCCTTTGGGAGGTACCGGACTAAAAACCATGGAAGAGGCTGTGGAATTGAAAGATGTGCGCTCGGGAACGACCGGGAACGACCTTTGGGTGGAAGGATATGTGGTAAAATAAACGGATAAAACGGGAAAGAGCAATGTTTACAGGTATAATCGAAGAGGTAGGTAAAGTATCCGGCATCATAACCGGTACGAAATCATCACAGATTACCGTTCAGGCCAACCTTATTTCTGAAGACCTCAAAACAGGCGATTCGGTGAACACCAACGGGGTTTGTCTTACGGTGAGTGCGATAAGCGGCAATACCTTTTCGGTGGATGTGATGCCCGAGACCATGCGGACGACGGGCATTGGTGCGCTGAAACAGGGATCGGGGGTCAACCTGGAAAGAGCCATGATGCCGGACACCAGATTCGGAGGGCATATAGTGAGTGGTCATATCGACGGGACCGGAAAAATATTACGCCGCTGGACAGAGGCCAATGCACTCTGGTTTACCGTATCTGCCCCAGCGGATATCATGAAATATATTATCCGCAAGGGATCGGTGGCACTCGACGGGATCAGCCTGACCGTAGCGGATTGCGATACACAATCATTTTCCGTTTCGGTGATACCGCACACCCGGATGGTGACTACCCTCCCGCTAAAGGGTCCCGGCGATACCGTGAACATCGAATGTGATATGATTGGAAAATATGTCGAAAAGTTTCTCAAGCCTGATCGAAACGACGGACTCACCCTCGGGAAACTTTCAGAAAATGGATTTATATAAAAGTCTTACTAAATGAAATTCAATACCATAGAAGAAGCTATCGCAGATATACGCAACGGGAAGATGATTGTTGTGGTGGACGACGAGGACCGGGAGAATGAGGGCGATCTGGTGGTAGCGGCCGAAAAGATAACGCCCGATATTATCAACTTCATGGCCAAAAACGCGGGAGGGCTTATTTGTCTTCCGCTGATCAGGGAGCGGCTCGAAGAGCTCAACATCGAAAGGATGGTAGCCAGGAACACCGATCCGAACAGGACTGCCTTCACTGTCTCGATTGACGCGGCCGAATGTACTACCGGGATCTCCGCCCCTGAACGGGCCCTTACCATTAGAAGAGTGCTCGATCCGGCCTCCAGGGCAAAGGATTTCACGCGGCCCGGACATATCTTTCCTATTGAGTACCGTGATGGCGGCGTGCTGATGCGTGCAGGGCATACGGAAGCATCTGTTGACCTTGCCAGGCTGGCCGGCCTCTACCCGGCCGGGGTGATATGCGAGATCATGAACGACGATGGTACGATGGCCCGTGTACCGCAACTTATGCAGTACGTATGCAAATTCGACCTTAAGATCGTTACGATTGCAGCACTGATCGACTACCGAAGGAAGATGGAGAAACTGATCGAACGGGTAGCGGTGGTGGATATGCCCACCCGATACGGCCAGTTTATTGCGCACAGCTATGTGAACCGGATCTCCGGCGAGAGCCATCTTGCCCTCGTCAAGGGGAAGATCGACGACGGAGAACCGGTACTGGTCAGGGTTCATTCTGAGTGCCTCACCGGCGATGTATTTGGATCCATGCGGTGCGACTGCGGCGACCAGCTCCGGTTTGCCATGGAACAGATAGAAAATGAGGGCAGGGGTGTGTTGCTCTATATGCGACAGGAGGGCAGGGGCATAGGATTTACCAATAAAATGAGGGCTTATTCATTACAGGATAATGGGATGGATACTGTCGAAGCTAATAATGCGCTCGGGTTCCCGGCCGATCTCCGCGACTATGGTACCGGGGCTGAGATACTGGCCGACCTCGGTATCCGGAAGATCAAACTGCTCACCAATAATCCGCTCAAAGTTAAAGGGATCGAAGGCTTCGGACTCGAGATCGTGGAGCGGATCCCCATCCAGATCATCTGCCAGTCGCGTAATCTGAAATACCTCCGGACCAAAAAGGAGAAACTCGGTCATATGCTCTCCCTTGAAGAGGTAAAACTCTCAGAACTAGGCCGTAGTTAGGACCGTCGGAACAGTGATAAAAATCTGAAATCCAAACACCAATCGTTATCTATGAAAATCATCGAAGGAAAACTTGACGCTACCGGACTCAGGTTCGGCATAGTGATCGCCCGGTTTAATGAGTTCATCAGTGGTAAACTGCTCTCGGGTTGTCTCGACGGACTGAAACGTCATGGAGCTGCCGACGATGCCATTGAGGTGGCATGGTCGCCGGGGTCGTTCGAGATCCCGATGCTGGCCAAAAAGATGGCTGCATCGAAAAAGTACGACGCAGTGATCTGTCTTGGCGCCGTCATCCGTGGGGCTACACCCCATTTCGACTACGTTGCCGCAGAAGTATCGAAGGGGGTGGCTGCTGTCGGACTGGAGACCGGCGTTCCCGTGATCTTTGGGGTTCTGACTACCGATAATCTGGAACAAGCCATTGAACGGGCGGGCACCAAAGGCGGGAACAAGGGTTTTGACGCCGCACTTGCCGGTATCGAGATGGTCAACCTGCTCCGGAATATGTAGTCGGGTTCTGGCAATAGCCGGATTTGCCGGCTACTTCTTCGTGATCACGAAGACCGTCCGGCGGTTTTTTGCCCGTCCCTCGTCGGTGTCGTTGGATGCCACCGGCATCGATTCCCCGTAACCCCGGTAAGTTAGCCTGGAGGTCTGTATGCCGGTTTCGATCAGGTAATTGTACACCGACTGTGCCCGGTTTTCAGAGAGCTTCAGGTTATCAGCATCATTTCCGATATTGTCGGTATGCCCCTGGATCTCGATACCGATCGAAGGATTTTCATGCAGGAACTCGATAAGCTGGTCGAGTATTGCCCGCGAAGCCTGGGAAAGCCCGAATGAGTTGAATTCAAAGTAGATGTCGTTGATACGATACGATTCATTCAGTCCGATCTGACGGATCTCCATATCCACTTCGGCCGGGGCGCTGAAATCGTCGCTCTCTTTATCAATGTACCGTGTTTCATATACATAACCCTCCTTCTTGACGGTCATGATAAAATCGTTATTGAAAGGCGTTACAGCCACATACCTTCCGGTGACCGAGTCCAGCGGGATCTCTTCCACATGCTTGGATTCGAGGTTTTTCAGCTCGATACGCGCCCTGACAGGCTCCGTGTCGTCGCTGGTCCTGACGGTGCCGGAGATGAAAAGCACTTTTTCGGGCCGCGCTGTCTCATAGAGCTCGAAAGAATACAGGTCATACCCCCCGATCCCGTCGTATTTATTGGAGGCAAAGAAACCACGTGTACCGTCGGTGGAAACGAAAAAACCAACCTCGTCATCGGCCGAATTGATCGGATAACCGAGATTGACCGGCTTGCTCCACCCGCTGCTTTCATGGCTTCGGGTAATGAAGATATCGTATCCTCCGAGCCCCATCCATCCATCGGACGAGAAATATAGTGTCTTGCCATCGGGATGGATGAAGGGGGACTTCTCGTTCCCCGGAGAGTTGATCAGTGGGCCCAGGTTGATGGGAGTGCCCCATTCGCCATCCTCGCCCCGGAAACACCGGTAGATGTCGTAGCCCCCGAAACCTCCGTTGCGGTCGCTAACGAAAAAAAGCATCTTGCCGTCGGACGATATACTTGGCTGCGATTCCCATGAAACAGGCAGGTTGACTTTGTTACTGACACTTTGTATCGGGGTCCATTCCTCGTTCACGTATTCGGAGAAATAGATGTCGCAGTTGAGATATCTCCGGATTTTGTCGTACTGGCAAACGGTATAGTAAAGGATCTTGTTGTCGGCCGTAAGGGTGGCGCCTCCCTCGTTGTCCTGGATATTGAAAGGTTCAGGCATCTCTTCACCGGCAGGGAAACGCTGGGTGGAATCGAGCAGGCTGTACATGAAGCGTTCTTTCATCCGTGCAGTCTGAACCAGGGAGTTCTTATCGGGGGGTAGCACTTTCTCACGGGTGAAGAGAGCCATCCGGTTATCGGGTGACAGGATCGGGAGGTATTCGTTCTCGGCCGTGGAGATACCTTCCACGACCCTGGGCTCAAACGGCACAGGGTTCTCTGTGATCTCCAGGTAAAACTTCGAATAGTGCAGCAGACGCGATGCCCGGTCATAGTCGGCGTCGGTCTTGATCTTATCGACATCCCTGAGGAACTCGGTCATGCACCGGACAGTCTCACCGAACCGTTCCGCCGAATAGGCGATCTCGCCCAGGTAATACCAGGCGTAAACATCATATCCGGGGCACAGCCGGAGCACCTCCGAAAAATGCTTTCCGGCTTCGGTATGATTGGAATTGGTCCTTTTGAAATAGATCAGTCCCTGTACGAAATGGGCGTCTGTGCATTGCGGTTCCTCCTGCAACACCTGATTCAGCAGTGTCAGTGCACTGGTATAGTTACCTTTTCGGTAGAAGGACATGGCCTCCTGGTAGCTGTTTTCAGCTTTCCTGCTGAGCGTAACACGGCACGAATCCTGGCCGGAGGCGATGCATGCACAAAGCAGAAAAGCTGATATCAGAAGGTAACGCATGCAGTTTCTCTTTTTTTCAAAATTACGGAATCATCGTATCTTTGAGCAATAAAACGGATAAATAATGCACTTATTTCGATCGCTTGCCGGACTGTGTATTCTGGCAGTACCTTTCTTTCTGGCTGGTCAGACCCCTGTCCCGAACGCGAGTTTTGAAACCTGGACTAGTTTCGGAAGCTATTCAAATCCTGAGTTCTGGGATACGCCCAACGAAGAGCTCATGGCCATCCCGTTTTTCGGAACCACTGTTGTGACAAGGAGTACCGATCATCACGGTCCGGGTAATTACTCTGCAAGGCTCGAGACCAAACACATCCTGCTTCCTCCGATCGACGCCCCGGGATTCATCACCCTGGGAAATCTTACGCTGGATATCTCCAACATGACTTATACCCTGGAAGGCGGAGCCCCGGTTTATGACCAGCCCACCCATCTGAAAGGATTTTACAAGTACTTACCCAAAGGGGGCGACTCCTGTCTGGTGGGAATAGGATTTTATAAGACTACGAATGGCGTTAGGGATTCAGTTGCTTACGGGCAGTTTTCAACTAAAGATACCGTGCCCGACTGGAGCTACTTCTCGATCTGGATTGATTATGATACACTGGTTACCCCCGATACGATGAACATCATTGCATTTTCGACCGCACAGGAGGTCATCCCGGTACCGGGATCGGTTTTTTTTATCGACGATCTGTACCTTGACTACACGGTGGGCCGTGAGGAACGTGATCCTTCGGAAGGAATTATGACCTATTATGATCGTGAGACCGGCCGGTTCCTGGTCTTCTTTGATCTGCCGGCGCCGGAAGAATGCCGGGTGGACCTGTATGATCTCAGTGGCAAACAGGTCGCAGGAGATCACCCGGGAAGGCTGGCGAAGGGGAAATCAGTGATCAGCCTGTCGGGACTTCCGGCAGGGGTTTATCTCCTGGCCGTTACCCATGACGGTATGACATACACCAGGAGATATTTCATTACAAACCAGCATCCATGACTACTATCGTGAACGTAGGGTTGATCCAGATGCGTTGCGCCGCCGGCAGGCAGAGCAACCTCGACGTTGTTGCCGGGAGGATCCGGGAAGCCGCGTCAAAAGGAGCTCAGATCATTTGTCTTCAGGAACTTTTTGCCTCCCGCTATTTCTGTTTTGAGGAAAATTATGAGGCTTTTGCCCTGGCGGAAACCATCCCCGGTGAGTCCACCCTGCTGCTCGGAAAGCTTGCAGAGGAGCTGGAGGTAGTTATCGTAGCGAGTCTTTTTGAGAAACGGGCGGAAGGCCTGTATCACAATACGGCGGCCGTAGTGGATGCCAGTGGCAGTTTGCTGGGGATCTACCGCAAGCATCATATTCCCGACGACCCGGGTTATTACGAAAAGTTTTATTTTACTCCGGGGGATACCGGGTATAAGGTCTTTCAAACCCGATACGGCAAGATCGGGGTTCTGATCTGCTGGGACCAGTGGTATCCTGAAGCAGCAAGGATCACAAGCCTGATGGGAGCAAAGATCCTGTTTTATCCTACTGCCATCGGGTGGGCTGTATCCCAGGATAACGATACCAACAGAAAGCAGTACGAGGCCTGGCTGAATATCCAGCGGGCGCATGCCATTGCCAATGGGGTGTATGTGGTTTCGGTGAACCGGACCGGAAGGGAGGAAGGGATGAACTTCTGGGGGGGATCGTTCATCAGTGATCCTTTCGGGGAGATCCTCTACCGTGCTTCGCATGACCGGGAAGAGGTGCACGTGGAGAAACTGGATACCGGCAGGATTGATGAGACCAGGATTCACTGGCCTTTCCTTCGTGACCGGAGGATCGACAGCTACGGCCCGCTCCTGCAGCGTTTTATTGACGACGACCCATGCTGAACATGAAAACTCCGCGGGAACTGGGATATCGCTTCCCGGCCGAATGGGAGCCCCACCGTGCTACCTGGCTGAGTTATCCCCACGATGATTCCTATTCCTGGCCCGGAACCCTTGACCGGATATTCCCCTATTACAACCGGTTCATCACGGAGATATCCCGGGGCGAAATGGTCTGCATCAATGTCCGCGATGAAAAGTTAAAAAAACGTGTGTCGGACGAGCTGGAGCTGGCCGGCACCGAAATGTCGAAAATCGAACTGTTGCTGCACCCGACCAACGATGCCTGGTGCCGTGACCATGGACCGGCCTTCGTGGTCAATCCGGATCTCAAACCGCCTAAGGCCATCATATCCTGGAATTACAATGCATGGGGGAACAAATATCCCTCCGGACTTGATGACAGGATTCCGGAACTGGTCGGATCCTATCTGGATTTGCCGGTCTTCCGTCCGGGTATCGTGATGGAAGGAGGTGCCGTGGAGTTTAACGGACAGGGTACGCTGATCACTACCACTGCCTGCCTGCTGCATGAGAACCGCAATCCTGGACTGTTACAGCATGAGATTGAGGATTACCTGCGTAACTATTACGGGGTACAGCAGGTACTGTGGCTTGAGGAAGGTATTCAGGGCGACGATACCAACGGCCATGTCGACGATATCACCCGGTTTTTCCGTTCCGACGGGATCATCACGATGGTGGAACCCGACAAAAATGACCCGAACCATAGCGTCCTGCACGAAAACCTGATCCGGTTGAGATCATTCCGACTTCTGAACGGAAAGCAACCCGATATCGTGGAGATCCCGATGCCTTCACCGGTGGTATTTGAGGGCCAAAGACTTCCGGCATCGTATGCCAACTTTTATATCTGCAATCATGCCGTGATCGTACCCACATTCCGTTGTCCGGAAGATGAAATAGCCTTGCGGTTGCTCGAGGAGTGCTTTCCCGGCAGGCAGGTGACGGGCATCGACTCAGTGGAAATCATCTGGGGACTGGGATCCTGGCACTGTCTCAGCCAGCAGGAACCTTTAGCATACGGCTCCGGAGCAGATGGTCGGCCATAACCAGGGCAGCCATGGCTTCCACGATCGGAATCGCCCGCGGAACCACGCAAACATCATGCCTCCCTTTTCCTTCGATGGTGACCTCTTTGCCCAGGCAGTTCACGCTTTGCTGGCCGGTCATAAGGGTTGATACCGGTTTAAAAGCTACCCTGAAAAAAATATCCTCTCCGTTACTGATCCCACCCTGGATGCCCCCCGAGTGGTTGGTTTCCGTGCCAATTAATCCTTTACGTGCAATGAACCGGTCGTTATGCTCCGAACCTCTCATACGGGCACTCCCAAAGCCACTTCCGTACTCAAATCCTTTGACGGCATTGATACTGAGCATCGCCTTTGCCAGGTCGGCCTGAAGCTTGTCGAAGACCGGTTCACCCGCTCCCGGAGGAACGCCTGATATGGTACAGTGAATGATGCCGCCCGCCGTGTCGCCGGTCTCTTTCAGCATTGCAAGTGCTTCCAGGGCCTGGGACTCCTCATCAGGAATCCGGAAACCCGCCATTTCATCGATCACGGCTTCCACTTCGATTCCGGATAGCTTCAGCAACAGTTTGGCAAAAGCTCCACCGGCAACCCTTGCAACGGTCTCTCGGGCCGAGGCACGTCC
>CAYWHQ010000101.1:0-6946 GCA_964457665.1 uncultured Prolixibacteraceae bacterium
CGGTATTTTATCCTGGTGGATGATACCCTGGCAGCGCTCCAGAGGCTGGCAGCCTTTCATCGCTCCTGCTTCCGCCTGCCGGTGATCGGGATCACCGGCAGCAATGGGAAGACCATCGTAAAGGAGTGGCTCTATCAGTTGCTCAGCCATGACATGCATCTGGTCCGGAGCCCGAAAAGCTACAATTCACAGGTGGGAGTTCCCCTCTCCGTCTGGAGAATGAATAATCAGCATGAACTGGCCGTTTTCGAAGCAGGGATATCTGAGCCCGGCGAAATGGAAAGGCTTGAAAGGATCATTCGCCCAGAGATCGGCATTTTTACCAACCTTGGCAGCGCCCATGACCAGAGTTTTGCTTCGGCCGCAGAGAAGCTGCGGGAGAAGATGAATCTGTTCGCTCATTCCCGCATCCTGATCTATTGTGCCGATCAGCCGTATATGGAAGAATACCTGACCTCCGGCGCACTTCCCGGTCATCTTAAAACATACAACTGGTCGCTTAACCGTGAGGCCGACCTGATGGTTACACGGATGGAAAGACGTAACGGGACAACAATGTTGACGGCCAGAACCGCCGGAAAGGAGTTCAGCTTTTCCATTCCGTTCAGCGACGATGCCTCCCTTGAAAATGCCTTGCATTGTGTGACTGCCATTCTTGCACTGAGCAAGGACGATTGGGCATCGGGGAAGCAAGTTCGTTTACCGGATATCATTTCTCGTACTTCGGGCCTCACACCGGTGGCGATGCGACTCGAACTCAAAGAGGCCATCAACCATTGTTCGCTTATCAACGACAGCTATAACTCTGATTTTCAGTCGCTGGTTATTGCACTCGATTTCATGAACCAGCAGCGCCGGCATGAAAAAATGACCGTGATCCTTTCGGATATGCTTCAGACAGGGGTGCAAGGAGATAAACTCTATCATGATATTGCCCGTCTGCTTGTCAGTAAAGGATCAGGAAGGCTTATCGGAATAGGACCCGGTATCAGTAAAAGAGCCGGCTTGTTTGACATGGAGAAACAGTTTTTTCCTGATACTGAATCCTTCCTGCGGCAGTTTCCCTTCTCCTCCTTTCACAACGAGATCATCCTGCTCAAAGGAGCCAGGATCTTCGAGTTCGAAAGGATCAGCCAGCTCCTGATGCACAAGGTTCATGAAACGGTACTGGAGATCAATCTGGATGCCCTGGTGCATAACCTCAATCATTACCGTTCACTCCTTTCACCGGCAACCCGTATCATGGCCATGGTAAAGGCTTTCTCCTATGGTAGCGGCAGTGATGAAATTGCTCATGTATTGAATTATCATCATATAGATTATCTGGCGGTTGCATATGCCGACGAAGGAGTTGAACTGCGGAAGGCCGGTATCCGTGCACCCATCATGGTCATGAGTCCGGAACCTCAGGGTCTGGAGACCATCCTGAAATATAACCTGGAACCTGAGATATACGGATTCCGTATCCTTGACCTGCTGGAGGATGCCATCGAAAAAAATCAGACCTCCAATCAGGATATGGTCAAAATCCATATCAAGCTGGATACCGGGATGCACAGGCTGGGTTTCATTCGCCAGGAGATCGGGTTGCTCACCCGCAGATTGAAACGTAACCCCGGATTATATGTTCAGTCGGTTTTTTCCCACCTCGCAGCCAGCGAAGATCCGGCAGAGGATGACTTTACCCGCAGCCAGATCAGCCTTTTTCAAAAGATGAGCGATGATATCCTTGCCGTGGTAGATCATCCGGTCATGCGCCATATCGTGAACACGGCTGGGATAAGCCGTTTTCCAGAAGCCCGTTTCGATATGGTCAGACTGGGGATCGGTCTTTACGGTGTTGGCCACTCAGAGGAGGAGTGCAGCCTGCTGAGGAACGTGGGGACATTGAAGACAGTCATCACCCAGATCAAAGAGGTTCCCCGCGGGGGGACGATAGGGTACAACCGTAATGCAAGGGCCGACCGCCCGGTGATGATCGCCATCATACCGGTAGGTTACGCCGACGGGCTTGACCGGAGGCTGGGCAATGGCAACGGGATTGTTTTTGTACGCGGCCAGGCGGTCCCTACCATCGGGAACATCTGTATGGATTTGACCATCCTCGACATCACCCGGCTCATCCATGAAGGATACGAGGTATTGGAGGGCGACGAGGTGATCGTTTTCGGAGATATTCAGCCGGTAACTGAGTTAGCGAAACGTACGGGAACGATTCCCTATGAAATTCTGACCAGCATATCGGGAAGGGTAAGAAGAGTGTACTTTTACGAATGATATATGACCCTGAGCATTATCATCCCTGCCTTTAACGAGGAATCCACCATCCGGCGGATTCTCGACAGGATCCTCGCCGTGACCCTGGAGGGTCATCTGGAGAAAGAGATCCTGATCATCAATGACTGCAGTACCGACCAAACTGCCGGGGTGACAGAGGAGTACATTTCGCGTCATCCCGGGCATAATATCAGGCTGCTTCATCAACCCCGGAACATGGGGAAGGGCGCTGCCTTGCACCGGGGGATCGATGAGGCAACCGGCGAATTTCTCGTCATTCAGGATGCCGACCTTGAATATGATCCCTCGGAATACAACATACTGCTGAAACCCATGCTCGACGGGGTGGCTGATGTTGTGTACGGAAGCCGGTTCATGGGGGGAAATCCGCACCGGATTTTGTTTTTCTGGCACTCGATCGGCAACAAGATCCTGACCTTCCTTGCCAATATGTTTACCAACCTCAATCTCACCGATATGGAGACCTGCTACAAGCTCTTCAGGACGGAGATCATCCGGAAGATCTTGTTCAGGGAAAATCGTTTTGGATTTGAACCGGAGGTGACCTCGAAGATCGCCCGATTTCCGGGGATACGGATCTACGAGGTTGGTATCTCCTATTATGGACGTACCTATGAGGAGGGCAAGAAAATAAGGATGAAGGACGCAGTCAGGGCTGTATGGTGCCTGATCCGTTACAATGTATTCGATCGCAGATACCTCCGATGAAACGATGGGTCGAACTGTTGTGTTTTCCGCTGCTGTTTATCCTCTGTCTCAAGGCAGCCTTTGACCTGAATTTTACTCCTGACCATCCGGCAGGTGAACAGGTAATCTGGTCGGATAAAGCCGCTTATTATATCTATCTGCCCGCATTGTTCCTATATGATTTTGATGCCGGGAAGTTTCCCGACGAACGCATAGGGAAAAAGCTGGGTTATGGATTTGACGTTAGTCATAAAGAGGGTAAGATCAAAACCAGGATGACTTATGGGGTAGCAGTCATGATTGCTCCTTTTTTCGCCGTCGCTGCCTGGTTCAATGAAATTGATGGTCCCGACACCGGATTTGACCTGCCTTTTCGAAAAGCGGTTGTCGTATCGGGGGTGTTCTATCTTGTTCTGGGATTATTCTTCCTGCGCAGATTTCTGATAAGATATATCACCGAAGCTGCCTCCTGGCTTACCATCCTGGCCCTGCTTTTTGCCACAAATCTTTTCTTTTACGGACTGAAGGAGAACCTGATGTCGCATGTCTACTCCTTCTTTCTTTTCTCACTTCTTTTATACGTTTTCCCATTTTCCGATCCTGCACGACTGAAACTTAAATCCGGGATAACAACCGGCCTGGTAACCGGCTTGCTGATCCTGGTCCGCCCGACACATTTCATGGCGCTGTGGATCCTGCTTTTCTTTCAAGTACGAAGCTTGAGGGATTTCAGGGAGCGACTCTCGGGACTTACACGACCAAAGTTTATTTTGCCATTTCTGCTGGTCGTCATTGCTCTATTTATTCCCCAGCTCCTTTACTGGAAATACTGGACCGGAAACTATATCCATTACTCCTATGGCGAACAGGGATTCAGCAACATTTGTGCTCCTCCGCTCCATGCTGCATGGTTTTCACCGCTCAACGGACTTTTTGTTTACACTCCATTGTTTGTGCTGATCCTGGCCGGGATTGTTTCGATGATCAGGGATAACAAGGCCGGCGGATGGTTCCTCCTGATATTTTTTGCGGTATTGAGCCTTCTTTTCGCCTCATGGGACCAATGGTATTACGGAGGAAGTTTCGGATGGAGGCCTATGGTCGATTATTTCCCGCTTTTTTCACTTCCGTTCGGATACCTGGCCGAAAAGGTTTTTACAAAAGGCAGGATTTTAGCGGGACTTGTAGTTACCATCATCATCCTGGTGTTTGCCTTTATCAATATCAGAATGACCTATCAGCACTGGTGGTATAACGGGTCGGTATGGGACTGGCATGCCTTGAGGAAAAACATGGTCCATGCCGGACTGATGTGCCCCGAAGATCAACTATTCCAGTGGAGCGATGATTTTGAGAACATGAATATGGCCAGGGAATCCCTTTCCGCGAGAGGTGAATCACGGTCGGGCAGTTACGCGCAACCGCTCACTGCAAGTTTAACCGGGCAGGCGATAGGCAGTTACAATATGGCACAGGTTCCCCTGAAAAGACCGGTGAAGTGTATCCATCTTACTTTCCATGTCATGACCGGGACAACTCCGGAATCCGATGCTTTATTGATCATAGAGCTTTTCTCTCCGGATGGGATCCCTTTGCTCCGTCAGGTATGGCCTGTGACCCCGGAGCAACTTTTCCAGGGAAACTGGAGCAAAATCCAACATTGGTTCTGGATTCCCGCCCGTATTCCTTTTGCGCCGAATTATCTGAAGATCAGTATCGCGAACAGCTCGGGCACAAACTGGCTGATCGACGACCTTGAACTTGTGTTCCGGTGATGTCCTACACCCCGGCCACTGCCTGTCAATGAAAACAGCGACATTTCAATCTGAAACCGTAACTTTGGCGTCCTGCATTCCATTGAACCATGTGGTTAAAGAGGACCTTGCTTCTGATGTTGATGGTATTGCTGGTGTTGCCGGCCATACAGAAAGTTACCGGATTTTACCGGTGCGTTCCGCTTAACAACCCGGGAGCGGGTGTGCCGGAACCTGAATTTACTTTCAACAATTGGTTCTCAGGCGATTTTCAGCGGCAATACCAGGATCATCTCCGAGATTCCTCCGGTTTCAGGGAGATCATGGTCAGGAGCTTCAACCAGGCGGATTACACGATGTTCTCGATCCCGCATGCCAGGATGGTGGTGGCGGGTAAAAAGGGGTACCTTTTTGAGGAGCAGTATATCCTGTCGTATCTGGGAAGAAACTTTGCAGGATACGATCCGGTGGACCTGAATGCAAAACTGCTCAGGGAGGTACAGGATTCGCTGCTGAAATGGCGGAATATCCATCTGGTCGTGATCTTCACTCCGGGGAAAGGATGGTTTTACCCTGAATATATTCCTTCGAGGTTTCAGCCGTGGAAGAAGGAGACCGATAACCTGGAAGCATTCAGGACGTCGTTCGACCGTTATGGCATCAACTATATCGATTTCAATGAATGGTTCCTTCAGATGAAGGATACTTCCCGGCATGTATTGTACCCCAAAACGGGGATACACTGGAGTGCCTACGGAGGTTTGCTGGCCGCTGATTCCCTTGCCCGTTACCTGCGGCAAAAGGCGGGGCTCCTGGTACCCCGGATCATGATTGATTCTTTGGAGTTATCTGATACAGCAAGGTTTGAAGACAACGACATTGAGCGGGGGATGAATTTGCTCCGGAGGATATCCGCCCCTCCGCTCACCTATGCAAAATATCGATTTACAGGGGTTGCTGATAGTTTGAAACCTTCCGCCCTGTTTATCGGCGACAGTTTTTACTGGACCTGGTACTGGCCGGGGATCATCACCGGGATCTTTTCCAACCGCGATTTCCTGTACTACAATAAACAGGTCTACCCGCAGAGTTTCGACCGCGAGGTGCTGGTGAAAGATACCGACCTTCTCTCGCTTGTTGAACGTCAGCAGGTGGTAATCCTGATGCAGACCAATGCCGGCTACGGTAATCCTGGATACGGTTTTGCCACGGATATGCTGGAAGCACTGAAAGGAGCCGGCGACCTGGTAGCACGGATGAAAAAGAGGATCCGGTCAAATTCTGAATGGATGGAGATGATCGCCAGGAAAGCAGCAGAGAAGGGGATCTCTCTCGAGGAGATGCTCCACCGCGACGCCCTGTACATGGTAGAAAAAGAAAAACATTCAAAATGAAACAGTTCTGAATATGATTTTCAACTCCAATCTGTTCCTGTTTTATTTCCTTCCCGGCATCCTGCTGGTATATTATCTGGCCGATAAAAAGTACAGAAATTTCCTGCTGTTGCTGGCCGGGCTGTTCTTTTACGCCTGGGGTGCGCCGAAATTCGTCTTCGTGGTAGCCGCATCGGTACTGGTGGATTTCTGGATAGTCGGATCCATGAACAAGACCGGCAGCAATGGACACAGGAAGCTGATTTTTTGGGTCTCGGTCCTGATGAATCTGGGGCTGCTGCTCTATTTCAAGTACATGAACTTTTTCGTTGACCAAACGCAGATGTTCCTGGGTGTTTTCGGTATGACACTTCCCGAATGGGGGAGGATAGCCCTTCCTGTCGGAATATCATTCATCAGTTTTCAGAAACTTGCATATACCCTGGATGTGTATAAGCGCCGGTTCACACCTTTTACCAGGTTGAGCGACTTTGCCCTCTATATCTTCATGTTTCCCCAATTATTGTCGGGTCCCATTGTCCGGCCCGGACAGATTGCCGGGCAGATCCGGCAGAGGGATGATCTGGACAATATCGATGCAAAATTGTCGGGATTTATCAGATTTGCGATAGGGATGGCCAAGAAAGTACTGATAGCCGACACCCTGGCTGTCACAGTGAACGATATCTTTGCCCTGGAACCTTTCCAGTTGTCGTCGCAGCTGGCCTGGATCGGGGCCCTGGCGTATACTTTCCAGATATATTTCGACTTTTCGGGCTACACCGATATGGCCATCGGGATCGCACTGATGCTCGGGTTCCGGCTTCCTGAGAA